>NZ_CP103373.1 GCF_024802625.1 Massilia sp. H6 | reverse complement strand
CCCCCGGTGTCAGACTAGTTGTCGCCTCTAGATTTCCCCCAAATATAGAGGTGCAAGATGAAGGCAGTGTACTCACCGGCATTTGTAGAACAGGCACTGGTCAAGGTATTCTCGCGTGGCGGCAGGAGCGTGCAGGCAGTCGCAGACGATATCAACGTCAATTACCACACGCTGAAAAATTGGATGGTGAGGAAAGCAGTGGCAGAGACGAATACCCCAGCGGCAAAAGAGAAGCGTCCGCAGGATTGGAGTGCCCAGGAGCAGCTGGTGGCGCTGCACGAGACCCACGGCATGACGGGCGAGACATTGAACGCGTGGTGCCGAGAGCACGGCGTTTTTCCTCATCATTTGAACGAGTGGCAGGCGGCGTTTTGCACCGATAGAAAAACGGGGCCGCAGGATTCGAAAGCGCTACGCGCGCTCAAGGAGGACAACGATCGACTGCAACGGGAGGTGCTGCGCAAGGACAAGGCACTGGCGGAGGCGGCAGCGTTACTGATCCTACAAAAAAAGTTCCGGGCGCTCTGGGAGGACGAGGTCAAATGACCTCGCTGCCAGAGCGCATCGCAGTGATGGCCCTGGTCGCAGAATCGGTCGAAGCCGGTGCGCGCCAGGACAAGGCGTGCGCTGCGATCTCGTTCAGCGAGCGCACGCTGCAACGGTGGCAGCGTGACGTACTGCGCGGCGACCAGCGGCCGGCGCGTGTGCAGGCGCCGCGAAACCGGCTCAGCGCGCTTGAACGCAGTCAGTTGCTCGCTGTCGCCAACTCCGATGAGTTCGCGAGCCTGCCGCCCAGCCAGATCGTGCCGCGCTTGGTCGATCAAGGGGTGTACCTGGCCTCGGAGTCGACATTCTATCGGGTGCTGAAAGCGGAGAATCAACTCGCCCATCGAAATGCCGAACGTCCCGCACAGGCTCGTCACAAGCCGCGTGCGCTGGTGGCGACCGCCCCTGGTCAGCTGTACAGCTGGGACATCACGTATCTGCCCACGCCCGTGAAGGGCGTCTATTTTTACCTCTACTTGTTCATGGATATTTTCAGCCGCAAAATCGTGGGCTGGCAGATATACGACGTGGAAAGCAGTGAGCTTGCCGGCGAGGTTGTGCGTGACATTTGCGAACGGGAGAACATTGCTCCGGAGCAGGTCGTACTGCATTCGGACAATGGCAGCCCGATGAAGGGCGCAACCATGCTGGCGACCCTGCAGGCGCTGGGCGTGATGCCCTCATTCAGCCGCCCGTCCGTGAGCAATGACAACCCCTTTTCGGAGTCGTTGTTCAAGACATTGAAATATCGGCCCATCTATCCACGAAGGGCCTTCGACAGCCTGTTGGCGGCACGGCAGTGGGTCGGTCGCTTTGTTCATTGGTATAACCACGAGCACCGCCACAGCGCGATCCGGTTCGTGACCCCGGCACAGCGCCACGCAGGCCTGGACGCGGCGTTGCTACGCAAACGGGACGCGGTGTATCAGGCAGCAAGGGCTGCGCATCCGGAGCGCTGGAGCGGCAACACGCGCAACTGGGAGCCCGTCTCCATCGTCCATCTGAACCCGGATCAGACCAGCAGCAATGTGACCGAAGTGGACAAAAACGAGCTGCTCAAAAAAGCGGCATAACAACTAATTCAGGCGACAACTAGCTTGACAGTCACCGGGACCGCCTCCCGGTCGCTGTGTAAGGTCTTCTCGACCTGACCAAGGTGGCGCTGCACTCGCTGATTCGTCTTATGCTTCAGATCTTGCATCAGGGAAAGTAAAGGGTCTTGTTTACGTGGTCTAAGTCAATCTAGCTGAATAGCAGCTAAACTCAATACAGCCGCGTGTCGGATAGTAGCAACGACAATGCTGCCCTCTAGACGTGTCTGCCGTCGAGGCCATGTTCCGGTATGCAGTTGGGAGCAAGCTCATGCAAAAACCATTTCAAGGGTTGGTCGGGAAGCATGTCGTCGATCATCTCTATGCGCATATCACAGCGCTCAGCTCTTGGCCTGAGGCGCTACGCGCTGCATGTGAGCGGGCTGCGTCTCTTGCTGGATTGGTCATAGGTGAGCATGTCAATGTCGTCAAAATGCACGCTTCGACCGAACAGCTGTCCTTGCTGGCCTACGACGATTTCGACGCGGCGCCCTTCCCTACTTTGAGTAAGAGCTGGCGTGTCCACTTACAGACCTCCAGTGTGGTCTTCCGGGATTACACCCAATCGCGTAACCCACCCGTCCTGCATCGCAAGGAAACCCTACTGCCATCGACAGATCCGCGCATCGCGCAGTGGTCGGCGCTAACGCACACTGCCGAAGCGTTAGGACTATTCGAAGATACTAGCCGCATCGGCTTCCATGAACAGTGGCTAGAGCAAATCGCTTCCAAGGGCTACGCCTTGGATGGTGAGGAGTTCATTCCTCTCGCCAACGTAGCTGCCCCCCACGATGAGGCCAGCGCGATCACGGGCCCGGTCCAGCGCCATTTGACTGCGCTGACACGCACGAACCTATCGGCGCCCGTACAGGCGCTTTGGCGCCACGAACTCATCAATTTCGAGCACAGCTTTTTTGACTACGGTTGCGGCAAAGGAGACGACCTGCGTGCCTTGCTTGAGAACGGGATTGAGGCGGCAGGCTGGGACCCGCATTATCGTCCCGAGGCGGCACGTCAGGTCGCCGATACGGTCAACCTCGGCTTCGTGATTAACGTGATCGAGGACCTTGATGAGCGGATGGAAGCATTACGCGGCGCCTATGCGTTGACTCGTGGAGTGTTAGCCGTGGCGGCCATGCTGGCTAGTGCACAACCACCGGATGGACGGGCCCATCGCGACGGCTACCTCACCTCACGCAACACCTTCCAGAAATATTTTTCACAGGTCCAGCTGCGTGACTTTATCGAACACGTCCTGGATGAACCGGCGGTCGCAGTCGGGCCCGGCGTCTTTTTTGTCTTCAGGGACAAACTCCTGGAACAACGGTTTCTGCAACGGCGTTATGGCGGACGTCGGCGCGATGCAGCGCGCGCCTGGCGCACCCCGGTTCGAACACCCCGTCCATCCCGCATAGCCGAGCCGCGCGCTCCGAAACCGTCGCGCGAAGAAGCGCTCGTTGCGGCCCATGGCGAGCTGTTGCGCGACCTATGGCAGGTTCACCTCGGTCTGGGTCGTGCGCCACTCAGCGACGAACTCACACCTGCCCTGTCGGACGGACTTGGCATTGCGGCGCTGTCGCTGAACAAAGCGCTCAGTCTCGTTGCCAAGTATTTAGACCAAGCCGAGGTGCGTAGTGCAGAGCAAGCCAAGGTCGATGACCTGCTCGTGTTCGCGGCCTTGGGACAGTTTGGTAAGCGCCAGCCGTATCGTGACCTCGATCCGACGCTGCAACGCGATGTGCGATATCACTTCGGGGACTACCGCGCTTGGCAATGCAACGCGCGCGCGATCTTGCATGAGCTAACTGATCTGGAAAGACTGAATGCGGCCTGTGTCACGGCATCCCAGTATGGCTTGGGGTGGCTGGTAGAGAGCCACTCATTACAACTGCACACCAGCCTTGTGCCTCGACTGCCGGCGTTATTGCGCATCTATATCGGTTGCGCCACCATGTTGGTGGGCGAACTGTCCGACTTCGACCTCGTAAAAATCCACATCCGTTCAGGCAAAATGAGTCTGTCCAGCTACGTCGACTTCGACAACAGCCCTATTCCGGCCCTCTCGCGACGGGTCAAGGTCAAACTGCGTGAACTCGATCTGGACCTCTTTGAGTATGGGAGCGAGGCCTATCCGTCTCCCTGTTTATTCTGGAAATCGCGTTTCATCAACGAGGAATGCCTGAATTATGCTGACCAGCTCGCGTTCGAAGACCAGCTGGTGCGCGCTGATCTGAATGAGCTCATCAACGAGGATCGGACTACCGCGCAGTTCGCAGCTGAGCTCGAATCTCGCCGCTGGCAAATCGATGGATTTGCACTCGTGCGCAGCGCGAACTTGCCCGAACTAGATAAGGCGTGCGGCGGACATTTTACCTACCGCGACTTCATCGAGCGTGGCGAAACCCAGGCCAGCACAGGGTTGCCTAACCGTCCGCGTCAACCGGCTACCTACACTGCCCTACATGACCTGGCTCGTCAGGTGATCGATCCCGTGGTCGACTATTTCGGGATGGTCGAACTGACCTATGGTTTCTGCTCGGCTGAACTCGCGCGGGTGATTCCGGGCCGTATCGCGCCCAAACTGGACCAGCACGCAGGGCACGAATTGACGCGTACTGGTCGTCCAATCTGTGACCGGCTCGGCGCCGCTTGCGACTTTGTCGTGGCCGACGAAGACATGGAGGAAGTCGCGCTATGGGTGGCCGCCAATACGCCCTTCGACCGACTCTATTTTTATGGTAAGGATCGACCCATCCACGTCAGTTATTCGGCGACGCCTGCGCGGCAATTTGTGCGGATGACGACCAATGCGTCAGGGATGAGAGTGCCGAGAATCGATAGATCGGTGGCGGTATTCAGCACGGCGCCCATCGATGCTGAAGGTGCCTAAAAAATCAATCTCCGGGTGTGCCCGCCCTACTTTGCTCCTTGCCGTCCAAACAACGGTGCGCATTCTGTCCACATGGCGTCTTCCAAGGCTTGCGCAGCCAGCTCATGGCTCAAATCAAGTCCCGAAAGTGACCAGTACTCCAAGGTTTGGGATCTCGCGCAGCTCGTCCGGAAGCCAACGACTTAAATGAAGCGCAAAGTTTTCCGGGCGTTTGATTCCGCAATGCCATTCCAATCGCACGCAAAGATCTTGAGAGGCGCCGACATAGAGCGTATTGCTGTGCGTTTGAAACCTGTTGAATCTAGCAAGCGATATTACCGCCTTATCGTCAGGCGTAATTCGTTCGCGCGCTTGCTCGAAACGTTGAAGTATCTGATTATCCTCTACGCTCAATCGATAAATAACTTTTTCATTCTTTTGGGGAAGATCCCATTGACGAAGTTAAACTTTCCGGGAAACGCCGTCATAAAGCCGACATATGTCGGCAACGCTGATCACCCTGCTGTGTGGTGGGGAGAGTGTCACCCGAGCCAGGTCGTCGGCGAGCGCGCGTAGTTGATCCGATGCGCGTTGAGATAATAGATGAGCGTTATAGGTGTTTTCATAAATGTTAATTTGGTCGATATTGCGTGCAATTGAAGACAATAGCTAGTCCGATAGTCGAACCGAAATTATTATCTAAAATCAACTAACTGGAAGTTCTACTTTCTTGCACTTAAGGCAACAGCGATCTCCCGATTGCCTTCCAACCGTGAGCATGGCGCACTGTGCCAACACGCAACAGATTCCACCCACCCCGCATAAATCAGGGCAGCGCCGTGATGACACCAGCCTATCCGTTCCAGATGCTGTAACATCATATCTTTCTCTTGCGCAATACTACTTACGCGCTAGTTAACTGATCATCGGGCCGAAAACATGCCAGTACCACTCATTCTTTGGGGCGCCGCTGCCCTGTTGGCCACTACCGGCGTCGTCAAGGGGATTGGCGCCATGAGCGACTTCGAAGACGCCGAACGGATTGGCAAGAGCGCACGCCGCCGCTATGAAGAGGCAGAAGAAGCCATCAACGCCGATCGCGACAAGACCAATACCGCATTCGAGAAGCTTGGTCGCGTGAAGCTGTCAATCTTCAACAACCAGATCAAGCATCTCGTCGACGTCATCAAGCGTTCCAAAAACGCCAAGTCTGTGTTGAAGGGCTTTAATGTCCAGATCACACTCGACGAACTCAAGCAGATGGAACGCCTGGTGCTGAAATCGCTCGAGATCGAAAAGGGACTGGGCCTTGGTGCCGCGAGCGGCGCCTTGGCGGCCATGGGCGCATACAGTGGGGTGGGGACCCTCGCTGCCGCCTCGACCGGCACCATGATATCGGGCTTGAGTGGCGCGGCAGCCACCAATGCCACGCTGGCCTGGCTCGGCGGCGGCGCTCTGAGCGCCGGCGGCTTTGGCATGGCTGGCGGCGCCATTGCATTAGGCGGGATCGTCCTCGGCCCCGCGTTAGCCATCGGCGGTTTCATGATGGCTAGCAAAGCAGAAGAAGCATTGACCCAAGCACGCGCCTATGAGGCGAAGGCAGACACAGCAATTGCAGAGTTGAAAAAGGTAACGTTAGCGCTGTCGGCACTGCGTGCGAACGCGAAGGAATTATCGTCTGCCCTGAGCAGGGTCGCGAAACGCTTCGATGCAGTCAAGGTGGACGACGATAGCGATCCGGAAGCCTTTGCGACGATGGTGATGGTGGGTAAAGGGTTGAAGAATCTGCTCGATATCGCGATCATGGAAGAGGACGGTGCGGCGGTCGCCAACCTCAAAGCGAAAATTTCCGGCTCTGCCGAACTGTCCTGATAGGATCACTATGCTCCGTACACTAACCAAAGCTGCTCCCGTTGTCGGCGACGCCAGTAAAGCACTCGACAAAATCGTTGACGCCTGGAGCCAGTACAAATTCACTGCCGAAGTCGAGCAAACGAAACGCGAATCGATCCGCGCGACGCGCGATATCAACATCAAGATGATCGAAGAAAATGCTGCAATCTTGAAGACCTATCTCGATGGCGCATTTAAAGAGCGGGCTGGTGTCATCAACGGCATGTTTGAACGTCTCGACAAGGGTCTGGCGGAAGGTAACGCCGAGTTGGCATCGAATGCGATGGCCGCGATCGTGGCTGTCACGAAAGAGTCCCCCCTAGCTGGCGCGCGTGAATTACTGGTCGACCTACGTAATCCTCAGGTCACCAGCATCGAAATATGAGGAAAGCGTTTCCCTGCAATAATTGCGGGGCGTGCTGCAGGTCCGTTGAGCTGATGCCACAGACAGCTGGATTGAACCGAGGTGACGGCACTTGCCGGCATTACAACGACACCCAGGGACGCTGTGGCATCTACGCCCAGCGCCCTGACGTGTGCAATGTCGAGAAAACCTTCGACGAGCTGTTCCAATCTCGCATGACGTGGCCGATCTATGTGGCGTTGAACCTGCAGGCCTGTACGACATTGAGTGCTCGACTCGAGGATCAATTGCAGGGCCGCGCAATCGCCTTGCCTCACGCACGGCAAGAATGACACCCGGTGGCCAGCTGCGCTATCGACGCATGCAGCGTGATGCGATCGCTCCTCCCCTTCAATGCATGAACTTGGAAACCACAAATAGTACGCCCAAGTGCGCCGGATAGTATAGATAGAAGATCTGTGAAAGCCTTGGCATGGATAGCTCGATGCGGGGGGCGGCCACAATCAATGGCAGGGCCGCGAACGCCCACGGGTTCTGGTTGACGAGCCAGAGCGCTCCGAAGCAAGCGACGAGAGCGACAAGGTTCGACGTGGCCGGCCTCGCGCAATACCTCCAGCAGATGACCGCCAAGCCCACTGCGAACCACCAATACTCGACTAATCCGCCACCGACGATGAACACGCCGATGGCCAACGTGGTGCAGAGCCGGCCGCCCTTGGCCATCAAGCCAATGACGACGGTTGCGACCAACAACGTAAACATGATGTTCAGCGGCCACCAGCCGCCGTGCACCTTGCCCAGCGCGATAAAGGGTAAACAGGCCAGCAGGCCGTACAGCGCCAGGCGTGTGGCAGTGCGCCGATAAACGCCCTTTTCCAGCGCGCCAGGCCGTGCCAGGTTGTACGCGAGCACGAAGACAAACAGGGGCATGGCAATGCGCCCAAGGGCAAACAGCGCTGGTATGGTGTGATTGAACAGGTACTTGTTGATGTGATCGAGCGTCATCAAGATCAGCGCGCACCACTTCATCGCTTCCAAGCTACCATTCGCGATCGTCAGCGGGGCCGGCGCCGCCGGCGCTGGCGTTCGCGTTGCCGGCGCTGGCGTTCGCGTTGCCGGCGCAGCCAGGCTTGGGCCACTCATGGCGCGGTCACGTGTAGCGAATCGGCCTGCTGCAGTGTCGCATAGCGAGGATCAACAAACTCGATGTCGACGCGACGGTTCAAAGCCCTCCCCTCTTCCGTTCCGGCAGGTGCAATAAAATCGCCAGCCGACTGAGCGAAGACCCTGATCTTGGCCGCGTCGATGCCATGCCGAATGAAGAACTGGCGCGCTGCGAGCGCCCGGCCACGGGCGATGCGCGGATCGTCCGTTCCCGCGATGCGCGCATCGGTACGTCCCCTCAGATTGATCCGTTCTGCGGCCTTGGCCGCCGCGACCAAGGTCTGTGCGACTCGATCATCCACAGAAAAGCTGGTGGCTCCCGTGTCGAACCGAACGCCGATCATGACCGCGGCGGCGCTGTTAAATCGATGCTTTACACGCTCCAAGCGCCCTTGCAAGAACCTGGTCTCGGCGGTGCTGATCGCTCCTGCGATCGCGCGGCGTACCTGATCTTGCTGGGCGGCGAAGAGGCGCAACAGGGCGGTCGCATCGTCTTCTCGACCCGGTTCCATACTCACTGTCACCGGGGACCGCGCGGACGGCGCCTCCTCCCTTGGCTGGGTTGAGAGCGGTACTCGACCTGCTGATTCCGGCATCGCTGCTGTGACCAGCGCGACCCGCCCAGTGACGGGCCTGAACGACAATACGCGTGTATTGGCCCATACCGTAAAACGGTCTAGTTTGCGCGACAGACGATAATAGGATCCTTCACGCTGGTACGGAACCGCTACGCCGTTTTCATCGTGTACCGTCAGCCGTACAGGCCGCCTAGGGAATGCGAGCTCGGTACGCTTTCCATAGACGAAGGCGCGCACACCGTCCACGTCGCCCGTCGCGTCGTAGTCGGCGCTGACACGCGTTGTCGGTGCGCCGGGCGGGGGAAGTCGCGCACACGCACACAACAAGGTCGCGGCGACCATTGCCGCGATGAGAGATGTGCCCTTCATCGTTTTCTCTCCCTGGCCTCGGTACGTTCGGAGCGGAGCTCGACCTGTTCGCGCACCTTTACTTCCGGCAGCTGTCCGCGCTCGATACTGTTGACAAGATTGGCCTCGACGCGCGCCATAACGACGGCACGCTGCTGCGGGCTCAGGCCATCGGCAATGGCCTTTTTTTTCATCGACGCCAGGGCGGCATAGGTACCGGCCAGCTCGGGATGATCGACGATCGCTTCCGCGGGCGGTCGACTCGCAAACGCTTGGGCGCGCAGCCCCTCCCCCGTCCGGGCCTGCCGCTCGCCTACCCCATGCGCGTTCGCGGCGTTCGCGGCCTTCGCTGCCGTCCCCTGCTTCCCCACGTTCTCCAGCTGATCCGTGCCGGACAGTCCAGCCGCAGACGCCTGTACAGCGACAGGCGACGTTTCGGCCCCGGGCACCTTGCCACCTGGTCCCGCCCGCCTCGCCTCAACATACCCGGTGCGCTTTGCCAACGCGGCCTTGTCGACATCGCTGGGGGTGTAGCCCTTGACGTGCATGCCATGGGCCGCCGCTTCCAACCACGCTTCCTTGCGAAAGGTCTCGGACCCCGACACCCTGATCTCGTCCCAGCCGCGCGCCCGCGCAATGCTTATCATGGCCGTAGCGATCTGTTCGCTATTGGAGTGGGTCTCCAGCTTGTTACCCTTGTCCTCGAACGCCACGACCTGCGTGTTTTTTGGGTGGTAAAACCTGGTACCGACGCGCAGGTAGGTGGTCTCGATGTCGACCGGCACGATCGGTCGAGCATCGTCCTTCGAAGCGGTAAACACTTCGTCGGAGGCGACTTGATTATTTCCTGGGGCGTGCGCCCGCATGGTCTTCGGTTGACTCTGGTCAGCACCCGTTGGCGCCGCGCGCTCACCGTCGCCGTGTCCGGCATGCCGCCCCCGCTTGTGTTTGATGACCTGTTCGATGCAGTTGAAAACCAGCTGCTCCGCGACTGTCTGGTCATTCCCCACGCGATTGATTCGCAGCGGCGCGACAACTTTGTCCTGTTCGGCGGCGCCCATCGCCGTCAGGACCGCGCCAGCTATCTGCGGCGCCATCCCGGCCAAGGCCGCGCGATAACCGGCACTCAAGCGCGCGGTGCTCGCCATGGCTAGCGCAGCGGTTTCCCGATGTGCGGGGTCGTGCAATTTGCCGTAGTGGCGTGCATCCAAGGCAGCGAGCTTCGCGACCATCTCTGGAGTCAGCGGGTCGACATCAGGCTTGCGCGGTTCCTTGCCCTGGCGCGCGTACCGCTCGGCTGGCGCGGCGTCCCGCGCGACCGTGTTGATCGCTGCCTGCTTGGCGTGCACATAGGCTTTTTCGTAGAGCTCGGCCCGTTGTTGAATGCCGCTGACAATGATCGGTTCCGACCTAGCGCGCCCCTTGAGCGCCATCGCCATGGCCTTGTGCAGCTCCCGCATGGGCTCGCGCTCTTGCGGGGTGCTCTCGTACCCCTGCCGCTCGTGCGCAGCGCTCCCTTGCCTCGCGCTTGTTTGGCCCTTACGCCGGCCCGCGCGATCGACATCGTCTCCATGTACCGGCATGACCGTATCCTTTCAAAAACGGCGCTCAGACCGCAACACCAGCTTGTCTGCACAGTTGATCCGCATAGGCCTGCAACGCCACCTCGTCGAGTTCGCCCTTGGGGACCTCAACCGCCGAGAAGTCAACGACGAAGTCCGTCAAGGCAAGTGCGTTCAGCCCGTGTACGTCGTCAGCCGTCACGGCGCGCTCGGTGGTCGCGATCAACACGCCGCCCTGCCCTGTCCCGGGAGGCTGCATGTGGAACCCTGTGTCTATGCCCACTGTCTGGTGATGGGTTTCAAGGTCGATCAATGGTACCGGCGCACCGAGCTCTCCCCTGCGAATCGCTTCCTTGAGCTGCTGTTGGTTGGGCAGCTTGCGCCCTAAGGCGGCGAGCGATGGCGACACGGTTTTCAGGCGATCGACGAAGGTGCGGTCTTCGTAGTAGCGGATCTTGTGGGCTAGGATTGGGGGGCAGTCCTCGACTACAACGATTTCCGATGTCTTGCCCAGGCTTGTAATTTCTTGCGGCAGCAACAAGGCCCGTCGTTGGTCTGAGATACTTTCGGATTTCTCGCGCTTGGCAAAGAGTGCCTTACCCTTCGATTCAGACACACCTTTGACCGTCTGATAGCCGAGCCATTTGGAGATCGACTCCGCAGTTTCGGACTCCGTGGCCTTCGGTGGAAAGACGATCTGCAGGGCGTGGTTGGTCGTAAACGTTTCGGCCGCGTGCTTGCCATACACCTCGACGACCTGGGCTGGGCTCTGGATGATCGGCAGCATGCGCAATCCATATCCGGCGATGTAGCTAATACCTTTCGACAGCACCTGAATCTTGCCCATGGCGGTGAATTCGTCCGCCAGAAGCAGGCATTGGTATTTGAGGGCAGCGTTCTGTTCCGGCAGCTCGCGCGTGTTCAAGTCGATCAGCTGCTGGAAGAATAGATTTAACAGCGGCGCCATCCGGTCCAGGTTGTCCGGGGTGACACCCAGGTAGATCGACATGCGCTTCTTGCGTACGTCGCGCAAATCGAAATCGTTGGCACTGGTGGCGGCGTCGACAAGCGGGTTGTACCACAGCTCGAGGCGCGACCGAAAACCGGTCATGATGCCGGCGCGGGTCGTTTCGGCAGCGATCGAGATATACGAGTTCAGTGCCCGCACGCAGGCGCCGGACAGGCCCTTGCCGATCTTGCAGGACGCGGCATCGATCGGCATGGCCTCGGCCAGCGCGATAAGGTCTGGGGTTCTGGCCTGGTCTTTGCGGGCCAGCTCGAGCGCCTCGGCCACCGCGCCGCGATAGGGCGGACTCAATTGCAGCCATACCGCCATGTCGGACAATTTTGGATGGTGTTGGGGCGCCTTACCTTTGTCAGCCAAAATCGCTTCTACGTCCCGCGCAGCCTGCAGCGCCGCATCCTGGGCACCGGTTTGCGCAATCCGCTCGCCAAGGTTGCGCGCCGCGATGATGCTCGTAAAATATTTAGCCCCATCGCCATCGGCGAGCGATTCGCGCAACACCTGACCGAGCGTCACCAGCTTGCCCGGCGTCTCGAGCAGGTACAGCACAATCCCGAGAAACAGCGAACGCGGCGTCGCGGTCCAGATCGGATCGACCCCTTGCTGATCCGGGAACAGCATGTTGGCGATTTTCTGGGTGTCGTCGATGCGGAAATTCGGATCCTCGCTGATATAGGCGAGCGGGTTGTACCGGTGCGTGCGGTAGTCCGCGGCCGCGGGATTGAAGAGAAAGCAGGGTTGGCCGTACTTGCGCCGATAGGCGCTGGTAATTCCGTGATTTTCTTGCTTGATGTCGAGCACCACCACGCTGTCGGACCAAGTCAACAGATTCGGAATGACGATGCCCACACCCTTGCCGCTGCGCGTCGGCGCCGACAAGATGACGTGTTGGCTGCCCTCGAACATCAGATAGGTGCGCCGGTATAGGCCGACGACGATGCCTTTGGTGCCCAGCAAACCCGCCTTGCGAATGTCAGCGGACTTGGCCCAACGCGCATCGCCGAACAGACTGCGCTTTGCCGGTTTGAGCAGCAGCAACGCGGGGGCGGCCGTCACCACGAACGCGATCGCCGCGGAAATGATCAGCCAGCGCACGACCGATTGTTCGGCGCCGTAATACACCCAGTACTGGTACAGCGTCAGCGGCGTGGCATCCTCGAACTTGTGCCGGTGCGCCACCATGAAGATGCCGCCACCAAGGTAAGCCCACAACACGCACGCCGCCAGCAAGCCGAGAACGATCAGCGATGGCTTACGCCATCTGCTGTCGCTTGAACTCAGGGTCATAATAAATCTCCCGCAACTTGTACTTGTCGTAGAACAGGATCACGTCGAGCGTCGTGAACAGACGTTGCCGGATATAGGTGCTGTCGAGGTGGGCGCCCGTGCGCGAATCCTTGATGAGCGCCGTCAGCTGCTCGAAGGCCTCATAGGCCCCGTTGGCGTGCATCGTGCTGATCGATCCGGGATGGCCGGTATTGATCGACTTGATGAATTCCCATGCCTCGTCGCCGCGTAACTCGGCCAGCAAGATGCGATCGGGCTTCATCCGCAGACAAGAGGCGAGCGCCTGCTTCGGGCTGACTTTGGCGCCGCCCTCGTCTTCGCGGGAATAAAACAAGTGCACCCGGTTCGGGTGGTAAGGCAAGAACATCTCATGCACGTCTTCGATGGTGATGAGGCGTTCGTCGGCTGGAATGCTACGCACCAGACTCTTGGCCAGCGTGGTCTTGCCGGAGCCGGTCTTGCCCACCACCAGGATGTTGCGACGCTTGCGCACGGCCAGATCGAGAAACTCCTTGATGCGCCGCTCGTCTTTCAGCGTCAACAGCTCCTGCTCGAAGGGCGCCAGTCCGTCGCGGCTTGGCTCCCATTCGTCGAACGCGCCTTCGGCAGCGAGCTCATCGACCGACTTGTCGATCATGCTCGGCTTGCGAATCGTGATCGAGACGGTGTCGTCTTCGCACGCGGGCGGAATCAAGACCTGGGCTCGCTCGCCATAGATCATCCCCGCCGACAGCACCGGTTTGCCGTTATCGATCGCCTTGTTATTAAAATTGGCAATCAACAGCGCCAGACGCATGCAAGCTTCCAGAGTCAACTCGGGCGCCTCGTGACGCTGCCACCCATGGCGGCCCTCGGTCCAGAGTTCGCCAGGACGGTTGACGGCGATTTCCGTGTTATTGCTGTCGGCCAAATAGGCGCGTAGTGGAGACAGGTACTGATACAGCATGTCGGGTGCGTCGGCCCCGGCCATGCTGGCACGGCGCAGACTCTGTACGTCGACGCTCAACGCTTGCTCCGCAGGCCATACACGGTCGAAAAATCCAAGTCGCGCGCCACCATGACCTGGATGTGATCACCCTGGTTCTTGATGATGGTCGGCGGAATGTTGACCGAGCTTTCGACGATTTTTTCCACCACCTTGGCCCCGGCGTCACTCGTACCGCCGTACACCACCGTGCCACCATTTGCTTGTTGCCGCGCGATCAGCGCCTGTAAGGTGTCCTGAATTAAGCTTATTAAAATGGCAGCGCCGAAGCGATCCGCAAAATGGCTGTCCACCCAGCCTTCCAGTCCCGAGCGTCCCAGCGCGTCCGTACCCGGCGAATTCAGGTTCACGATGACCCCGTTAGGCGTCTTGGCACGGCTCCACAGCGCAAATACCCGGGCCTGGCCTTGACGGACATTGCCCTGCTGTTCACCGACCAACTGGGTGCCCCGTTCCAAGAGTAAGACTTGACTGTTGTCGGAGTACACGTCACGCGTGAGCCGGCAGGTCAGAATGCCGGGCAGCGTGGTGTCGATCGCAGTTTCCATGGCACAGTCCAGGGACGTCCCTTTCGTGATGAGGAAGTTCCGGTCAGGCAGCAGGCCCGCCGACACACCTTTCATTTCCGCGGGCTCGAGGCGCGCAGCCAATTCGTTTCGACCGCCGCCTCCAGCAGACGGTGCGAACATGGCTGCTTGCCCTGCCAAGCTCGCACCCTCGGCGCGCACAGGGAACGCCCTCCCGCCCCCGCCGCTGTCGACAACGCCAGCGCCAGCGGCCCCGCGATTGCCTCCGTCCATATCGACGATCAGCGAACCGACGCGTTTGCGCTCACGCCAATCGATGGGTTGCTTGCCGCCTCGCCGCAATGCGATCGGATGGTCAGCGCCGACCGCGCCAGGTGCGGTGGCAAATCCCGAGACACTCGGATGCGGCCCACCGGTCAACTGAATGGCGGATGGATCGGGCGTCGTCGTCGCGAACTGTATTGCCGGTGGCGGAGGCACCATCAATGGGGGCAGATTGTTGACGACCTTCTCGGGCGCATCCGCCAAATTCTTTTTCACCGTCAGCTTTTTGCCATTCACGGCCACGATCATGGCCGCGCCAACACCGAGAATCACCACGATGCCCAGCACGTTGACGATTTTGTTATTGCCCTTGCGCCGGTTCACCGACGGCAGACCGTCGGTTTCGACTTGCTGCTCGAAGACAGGGTCGCTCTCACGAGCACGCCCACTGCGCGCCTGTTGCATCGCGTCGGCCAGGGTCGGGTCGTCATGCACGTGCGCTGCCATATCGGGCAAATCATGTTCCGGCTGCGCCTCTGACGTTTGCATGTCCACGTGCCGACCAGGCTTCTTACTGCCCTTTAGCTTGTCCCAAAAGCTCATTGGCGCGCTCCTTTGATGGTCCGCTCGACATTCGATGCGACTGTGCCGGTGGTGTTGTCGCGTCCGCCATTGAGGTCAAAGCTCTTATTGACGACGCAAGCGACCGCCTTCCCCTTGCGGAGGATGAGCTTACGAACCATGCGCTGTACGACGATGTCGTTGCCTTCGACATTCGTATTGATGAGCGACTCAACGCCCTCGTCGTCGACCGCGTAAATGGCCGGCATGTCGCGATTCAGGCTGAACGTCAGGTAAATAAAACGGCCATCGTCGCGCGCGGCGGTGGGGCTGATTTCTTCGGCACCGGCAACCCAATAATCGCGGTTCTCGTCGCGCCGCTTGGCCTCTACCATCTTGTCCTTGAGCTCGTTTCGGACAGCCTTGGTCTGGGCGGCCGTGGCCTGGGCACTCAAGCGGGCCGCTTCCTCGTCCGGGTAGCGGAACGATAGTGAATACACCAGGTCCGGGTCCCTCCACGCCTTGTCATCGCGCGCACCGCGGGACTCGACCACGAGTACAAACTGGTACACGCGTTTGTTGGTGACGACGGTCAGGTTGGTATCGGCATTCTGGGCTTTCGGCTTGATGAACAGATGGCTGCTACGAGGCTCGACCTCCCAGGCCTCCTTGTCGCCAATGGCAACATCGGACATGGTTTCGCCCTCGCCGAATTGGACGTGCGTCGACACGCCATAGAAGGTGCGAATCTTATAGACCTCGGCCGGGTGATAGTCAGCAATCCGTACCCGGCTATCGAGCTTTCCTTTCGGAGGGGTCAATTCAGCCCAGGCCAGAGTGGGAAGCAGCAAGGCGACGAACAAGAATCGTTTCATGTCATTCACCGTTAGCGCACAAGGCTGGCAGGCGTCGCGATCGCCGGCACCTGACCCGGAGGCGTCAGCGGCGCCACGCCCGGCAAGATCGTGGGAGCATTATTGGCAGGCGGCGTAGCCTGCATTGCGACTGTCGACGGCGCGGACTCGGCCGTGACCACCGTATCCGGGTCATTGCGGTACTCGGTCACTTGGAAACCCAGGGGGTTGATCTCACGGTCTTTTTCCGCCATCGGCGCGCCCGAGTACTTGAACACGACGGTCGCCGCCCAATGAGTCACTGCCGGCTTTTCCGATGCACTACGTTCGACTTCCTTCCAGTAGCGCACCAATACCACGTCCTTTTTGAGGAAGGAGTAGCCCTTGATGTGGACCTTGACCCGCGCGTTATGACCATAGACGTTTAGGGGAGAGAGCGGATTTTTGGGATTAAATCCTTCACCATAACGTCGCTGCTCCGCGCCCGCGCTCATGATTCCTACGCTAGCGTAATACTCGTCCGCCAGCTTGCGTGAGTAGCCTTCGCGAAAACGAATGTACTGGCCAGCGAAGTAGCGGTTAATGGCTTCATCGTAGGTGGTTCTGGCATCCGGAATTTCGTTGAGCACATCCACGGACCCGGTTGTTTCGTTGACCCGGACGATGCGCAGCTCCGTCTGTTTCAAAGGCGTCAATCCGACGATGGCGATCGCGCACACGAACGCGATGCCACCGGCAATCGCCGCAACGCACCAGGCTAGCTTTTTCGATTTTTCAGCGTGGATCAGCCGATTTGTCTCCCACGACTGTGCTTCGCGCAGGTACTGATCGAAATTCTGTTTTTCAACCTTGGTAAGCATGTCCGCCCCCCTGTGTGCACATCGCCAGACTGTCATCCCGGCTAATCGATCGGGCGGCGCCCTGTTGCGCAGCCGGCATGTTCACCGGCCTGAATTCGCCCTCGCAGCCAGGCGGCTTCGGCGGCGTGAGCGCACACCCAGCCAAGAGGAGGCAGAGGGCTGCCAAAAATCCATGTGTCAAGCGCATGCAAGACTCCTTGTGTAGTCCAAGCCGACTGCAATACTGCGTAGTTCGCGCTGCGACCTATACTATTTGGCAAAATGACGCGCGATAAAATGGCATCGTTGCGCTTCGCAAAATCGCCGCTGTTGGTGGATTTAGGAACCGATAGCCTTGACCGTATTTTTGCGGCCCCCCGTGATCTTGCGATAAACGCTCATCGGTACCCTCCCCACTGCTTTAGCTCCTCCGCCGACAACGCGTACATCCGATGCCGCACGATTGAGCGAACGCCTAAGAGAGGTGGGCCTCAGAGCAGACACTGCTGTCGTGGCCTTCCCATAAGTCCAGCCTGCAGCACCTAATGTGCTAATGGCGGCGCCACCACCCAGGGCCGACGCGATCGAGGGAAGCTGCATCATTACGAGGGCGGCTATCAGGCACATAACTACGGCCGGGACTGCGAGTTCGACAGTAAGCGCAGCCGGGCTACCACCGGCAGCGACGTTCAGATACTGCACTATGATGGTCATAATAAGTTTGATAGCGCCAGCAGTCAGGATCACTAAGAAAACGTAGTTAAGGGCCTGTCCTAGCCACGCCTCGAAAAAACGCTTTGTGCCGTCAAAAATTAGAAGTAGAACGAAAATCGGTCCGATTCCCAGAAGAATCGCTAACGCCATTTTTGACAAAGCCAGCAAGAAGGCTGCATAAGCTGTTGCTGCTACTGCAGCAACCCATATCAGAAATGCCGCCGCCAAAAGCCCAAGATCGGGGATCATTCCCCCACTCGCAAACGCGTTTTCGTAATATCCGTTGCCAAGATCGTATAATTTTGACATTAACCCGTCGAGGTATTGCACATTGGTATCGGGATCCGAATAACCGCTCGCCACGATGCCTGCCATCGCTTCAGGCGTGTTCCAGAGAAAATCCGAAATGTAAGTTGAGTACCGGCCGGTGTTGAGCGCGATCCCTACGATGACAGCAAGACGCACAATTCGAGCTATACCATCGGTGATTGGCTCTGAAATCATGCCACGCAGCATTGTCCAGCCCCAGAGCATTACGTAAATTATCAGCATCGAGTAGGCCACTCCGCTGACTGCTCCAATTACGTTGGCGGAGACATCACCGACGTAAGTTGTTAGAGCGACGTTCAGCTTCGAAAACGTGTCTTCGTAAAAGTGAAAGTCGCTTGGCGCAGGCATGCTCAGGCACCTTTAAAAACGTGGAACGCCAGTTTTACTTTTAGCATTGCTCGCAGACAAAGCGCTCTGAACTTTTATACAAGTCTCATTCAGCGGTTTGCCGATACAATATTTTTCGACAAACGCACGCTGCGTCATAGGTTCCCCATCAACCACGACGTTCTTGGGATCAGCAACATGTGGAACAGAATCGAATTCGCACGCAGATATACAAAAAGTGAGCGCAGTCGCAATCATTATGAATTTCATCAAGTACTCCTAAGTGACGGCTCAGACGGCGGTGCCGCCTGAGTCATTTAGAACCGGGGAATGCCGCCTGGACCCTTGGCCCCTTTCATTGAGATCTCTCGTGCCTGCTGAGTCATGATGTCGCGCTGAGCCTGTTGCAACTGCGCCATCAAGTGGAGTTTGACCAGCTCGTTTTGCACCATGACCTGCTCTGCCTGGATACGCGCTTGCAGGTCAGCCACGTCTTTTGCTTCAGGCGCATCTCCAATTTTGTCGATCAGCGATTGGATCGAGGTGATGCGGTCGCTGGCTTGCTTATATCCTTCTTCTGAGAGAGCGCGGTTCATCGCCACCTGGTTCTGTGCCCCAACGAATGCTTTGCCAGCCGCACTGGCCGGGTCAAGGCTGGTATCGCCAATTCCTGTGATCTGAGCGGCAGCGCGAATTCCATTAATCTTGCCTTGCAGGCCGGTGTACCCCCCCGGCGAATTCAGCAAGTTCATCGTTTGGTTCCACTCGTTCGGCAGATAACGCCGCACGGCCGGGTTGTTGACGAGCGACTCCATGCCGCGCGAGCCGTTCAGGCTGTTATGTGTCGTCACGGCCTGGTTATAGGAATTCACCAGTTGGGTGTACTGCTGCCCCATCTGTGCGTACTGCTTGCCCCATGCCAGCACTTGCTGAACGGATTGCGCTAGGGATGCGGCATCGATCACGGGAATGCCCGCTTGCGCCTGACTGGCGGCGCCAAGGACGAGCGCTGTCGCCAAACTCTTGAACCATCGTTCCATGTCACGCTCCTATTCCTGTTGAACAGTCGTTTCTCGCGGGTGCGAGGCCTCGGTCACCTGCGCCGCTGGTGGCGGCTCGGCGCCTCCTTTCCTGATCCGGTGGAATTCAGGCAGCCAGCGGGCCGGATCTGCACCGAGTTCGGCTACCAGTCTCTCAACGAGATTCGAGGTGGCAGTGTTCCCCGACAACACCGCCAGCTCATCATCGAAGCCACGCAGTTTGAATTCCGCCACCACCGAATTGCCGCCTTGCTTGACGAGGAATAAACGCGATTTCTCCCCGAACTCCTTGATGATCTGGAATTCCCGTTCGGTGAGTTTGAAACCGTTGACGTACTCGTCGTAGTCAGCTTCCGGGTTGGGCAGAAAGATCTTGGTGGCGGTCTGCTGGATGATCGCGTCGGCGATCGGGCTCTTGATCACCTGGCCAGGCATCTGCGTACCCATGATGAGGAAGCCATCTTGCTTGCGGATCGTCACCAGCTTGTTCTCGACCAGTTCGCGCATGCTGGCGTCCTTGCTCAGCTGCCCAAACTCATCAAAGAAGATTGGCACGCGCCGCCCATCGAGCAGCGTCTCGACCCGGTGAAACAGGTACATCATCGTCGGCTCGCGCGTCTCGTCGTTCGGAAGAAATTCCGTAACGTCAAACCCCAGGATCGGTGTGTCGTCAACGTTCAGGGTGTCCTCGACATTGTCGAACAGCCAGCCAAGCGGCGCGTTGCGGCCAGCCCAACGCGACAGGCGGGCATGGATGCCTTCGGGGTCGCCCATCGGTAAGAATTGCAGCACCGCGCTGAAGCGGCGCATAGATTGTGGCGTGCTCATCACGCCATGAATCGCGTTAAAGATCGTTTTCTCATCGCTCGGGGTAAACGGACGGTCGGCCCGGTAGGCGCAGCGACGCACCAGCTTCTCGAGGAAGTTCAGGTTGCGCTCGGTCGGCTCGAGCTGGAACGGGTTCCAGCCCGACGGAATACCGTTTTTGAGTGGGAAATATCGCCCCCCTAAGGCGCGAATGCCGACCGAGGCGCCGAGGTCCTTGTCGAAGAACACCGCCGCTAGTTTGTTGCCGCCTTTCTGCCGCGGATTATTAAATTTTAACGACTGCGCTAGCAGAAACATCTGAAGCGCTGTCTTGCCGGTGCCGGACTTACCAATGACGATGGTATTAGCGAGGTCCTTGTGGTTCGGGTCGAGCGCAGCAGCCCGTTTGGCTTCGGAGCCATCCTCCCCCTTGTGCCAATTGAAGTAATACGGGGCGCCCGACACGGTGCGAAACGCGGTGACGGCATGCCCCCACTGGTTGTGGCGAATATGTCCGATAGGATAGTTATGGAAAGAGCTGAAGCCGGCGAAATTGCGACTGCTGATGTCGCCCACATTGACCCGGAAGGCGAAATTTCCTGGCAACTGCGCGTAGAACGAACCCGCGATACCCATGTCCTCGCGATACCATTTCATCCCAGCGTCCGAAATCGCATTGCCCGCATCGCCGATGTGCTCGGCCAATGCTTTTTGGTCGTCGGCGCGGATAAATAAGATGAAGTTATGCACGCCCATCACAATCTTGCCAGACACCAGATCGTCCATCGCTGTTTCGATGGCATCGACTTGCGAGGTGGCCACGTCGCCAGCGTTCACCATGCGGGCGTGCTGGCGCTTCATACGGCCAAGTGCGACCGGACGACTCAAAAAGGTAAACGATTGCGTTAACACGAACTCGAACGGCATGCTCAGCAAGTCGTTCATCAGACCCGGACAGGTGACCGACGTATAGTCTTGAATGCTCAGGATGGCGCCGTACTGGGTGAGCGTCGGCCCCTTCAATGCAAGCAAGCCGCCCTTGCCAAACAATGGGCGCGACGTCGCCAAATGCTCCGCCATCTCTGCGAAGGTGAGTGGCTGGCGTCGCCACTCGCCGTCCACCAAGAAGGCGAGAAATTCACGCACCTCGGAAAACATCACACCGTTACGCTCGTAGCAGCCAAGTATCTCCGGCTCGTAGCGATCCAGTCCTGCCAAAGCGGTATCGACAATCTCATGCAGCGCTTCCAGCTCATCGCGCTGTTGCTCAGCCAGCTCGGCGCTCGCCTTCTTGCCGATGAAGTCGAACATTTTGAGGACCTTGACCGGCTGCGGTCGGTAGACCACGGAGACGTATAGCTCATTGATCAGGCTACGCTGGCCGGCCAGATGGGCGCGATACTTGTCGTTGAGGTCGCGCGCAAACCCCGGCTCGAACTCGCCGCCCGGATACTCACCGTATTCACGGCGCACGACATGGGCCCACAGAGCCACGTTGGGCGACGCAATGTTCCTGGTCAGGTTGTTGAGCTGGTCGTGCCAAATGTTGATGTCGCGGGCGTCGGCGCTTTCGTGCGCGGCGCCTTGCAGGCGCAAGGTCATCATGTAATCACCCGTCTTGAGCTTGACGACGGACTCGGTCACATGCCCCGCATAGGGGATAAAATCCTTACCGGCGGGCTCTTCTTTCTGAGCTTCATCGGCGTACTTGAACGCTGCTGCAGCCATGCTCTCTCCTTCGTATCTTCGGGATGCCGACACTATTTTTCCCACTTTTTATAAGAGACTGGAGAGAAGCTGGCGGCTCCCCAGAAGCGACTGTTGCGGCAGCGTCCGATGGTCTTGAGCCACATGAAGATCGCATCGAACGCTTTCGGATTGCTGGCGCTAATGGCGTACAGCACGCCATGAATTGGCACCGCCAGCAGCAGGTACAAGGGGTTGCCCACCGCCAGAAAAACCAACGTGGTCGCCATGAATTCGATGACGAACGCGGTATACGGCACGCCCCACATGGTAGTGGGGCGCGTCAAGCCCACGAACAGCTCGTCGGTATAAACGTCTTGCGCGCCGTCATCCATGGTCTAGCTCGCCGCTGCAATCAAGTAGTCGACCAGTGATGCGCCACCGAAGATGAGCACGATGCCAACGATGATTTTGATGGCCCAGTCCCAAGACAACTTGCCGGCCAAGGCGGCGATACCGCAGGCAATGACGCTAATGATGGCGATGGTACGAGTCAGGCCACCTGTGAAGATGGCGAGTACCTCGTCGCCCATCGAGTCCCATGGACTACCTCCCCCCGCCAGCGCAACGCCAGGGGCGACGGCGACAACGCATAGGGCCATCAGAACCATCGAACGCGCTGCGCGCCGGTCCGTCTCGCCGTGTCGTGCTTTGTCAACAGCGACAAAGTTGCGGCCCGTCTTGATGACTTGTCCAATCTTCGTGCGGATGTTCATTTTGTTGCCTCTCCAGAATAAAGAGTAAGGATGATGCTAGGTATGCCTACGAACTTTTCCTGTATGTGCTTTGCCAATCGGTCCAGGCTGGCCCTCTCACGTGGCGGTTTGCGGAATGTCATCAGTGTTAGCCTTGCTCCTAATTCCTAAGGTGCACCGTGATTCGAAACTTGCCGTCATCGGTCTGGGTAATGTGCAGGCTTTTGACTACCTTGCTTCGCACGATGAGAACGAGTTCAGCTTCACTAATGATGTTCATCCGATTTCTTTGGCAGACCTCGCATTTCTCCACCGTGGCTGGATGCCATCATGGTCGTAGTGTGTTTTCTGGTGGAAACCCATGTATTTAGCTGGATCAAACTTAGACGATTTGCAGTTGCGAAATTCGAGGTAATGCAACAGGCGCGCGGAGAACTGCAGCATATTGCGCTGTGATCGACGCTGAACCTGATCCCGACTTGCCTGATCTCATCGCCAGTCGCCGATTGCATGTCGTCGCCCGCGAGGCGGGGTACAGTGAAGACTCGACAATGCGATGCCACACTAGCTTGCCGTGCGTTCTGGCAGGCAGGACAAAGCAAGAGTTCTGGAGCTGCAGGTGCACCGCGCACCCGTCCCTTACTGTCTGACACTCGGCGTTGTTGCTGGGAGGCAGTCCTGAGGCGCGTTAGCGCCATGGGCAGCTTCGCCGATAGAATTGAATCTCAAGGTGCTAGCGGTACACCATGACCGACACACGTGGAGCGCTAGAATTTCCTGCACTATCGGGGTGCTTCGGGCGCTGATCCGGAGCCTGGTGTATGTTGTGAACAACGGTGCTGACACGTCGCTTTGTCGTCGCATTTACACCTGAAACCACACGGATCGGCAGAGTTTGCCCAGCTACCCCGACTGCTACTGCGCTGTTGAGTACTTTCTGGACATAGCTCGGCTGGCCTTTGAAATCCGCTGTGAAACCTGTCAAGAAATTGCCGCTGTAATAACAACTAAACGCCGCTTGCAAGGCGCTGGTATCGGTCATCCCTTTCGCCTTGGCGCGTCGGTAACATTCCTGAAGGATGAGCGAGGCCGCCTTCAGATTTGCGCATGGCTCGAACGCACTTTGATAATCCAATCCGTACCTGGACAGGTTGTAACGGTTTACCTGTCCCATCCCCAGCGAGAAATTCACACCCGCAGCGGTCAGCGCATTCGCCGTGGCAACAGCTTCGGCCTTGTTCGTCGGCTGACGTGCTAAGCGACCGCCAACGACACCAATGGCGAACGGATTGAAGGTCGATTCGACGCGGACGACGGCGGCCATCGTGGCAGGATGCACGGCCAGAGCGCACTGCTGTGCGAGCGCATAAAATTCGATCATCGACGCAGTTACCAGCGCACGCGATGCGAGAACGTTGAGTTCACGTACACATCAACGTGATGCGGCTGGGGACTTGGAGCGATGACGACGACCTGGTCAAATACGCTAGCCGGCAGCGCGGCCGTGCCGTCGCTATTGCCCACTGCGAGCGTTGTCTCACCGACGCGGTTGCCAACGCATACCTTGTTGCGTAGCGCGCCTGCGTCCTCACCGTAGGGGTCATCCCCCTCCCCAATACCGAGGTAGTAGCTCGCGCTGACGCCCTGGCGCACGGCATAAGTACCAGCGTCCAGCGCCGTCGTACCAGCAGGGCATTGGTCATAGAACGATGTTCCATGCTGGACCCAGGATTTCCCCCCTGGCGCGTCGGGTGCACTAGCCATGTCGCACTTAGGAAAGGCTTTACCTCGCGCGAGGTCGCGGAACAGTTTTTTGATCGGCGGAACGCATTCCATCACTGCCATAGGACCAGCTGGATTGGCCATGCACAACAGGACCGTACAACCGTGGTCTGATGCACGCACCGATCCTATGGGAATGATTAAGATAAGGCCACACATGAGCAAACCGAGTTTCATCCCTAATCTCCTGTAGAGGCCAAAAAACGTAACGAGACGAGCAGGCATCAACCTTCCCGTACCGCCAACAAGCGCGGCGCTAGACCTCACCACGTCTGTTGCGTAAAAAGATTGTTTTCGCTGACCAAGCGTATTAAAAACTTGTTTTAGTAGACTGAAGATTAAAAAAATCAAGAGATGATTGAAATGCTTGCTTGAGCCAGGTCTACACTCGAAAGTCTGATTCGCGCATAAGAGCATCAATGCAAGTCAGTATCGATTCGTGCTTAAACGTCTACTACCCAAAGGTCAAAAAGACCTGGCGGAAGCGTGGGCGGAGATGATCGGTCTAGTAGCTGCCCCGAGCTTGCCCAGCCTGGCCTACAGCTTATGGATCAAACGATTCGATGGTTCGCGTTGCAGTGGGCAGCGAACACATCGACCGCTGCCAAGTTCGGCTGGGTACCTGAAATCCTGCGCCGTTGGGTACGCCAGCAAGAGACCGATACGGGCCGACATCCGAGTCGGACGACCGCCGAACAGGAGCGTGTAACAATTGCATGAGCTGCGCAAAGCTGACGAGATCCGGCGCCTGGCAAGTGCTGATTTCGCTCAGGCGGAGCTCGACCGCCGCTGTACGTCGTCAAGGTATTTATCGATAACACCGTCATGCCAACAACGTCGAGTCGATCTGTTATGTCACGCAAGTCGTGCCTTCGGGCTACTGGCGTCTCTCTGCACGCACGCGCAATCGGCATTGCAATGCGCAGCGGTGCAGCGATGAGAGCCTGAGTGTCCAGATCAAGCGAGTCTGGCACGCCAACCTGCAGGTCTACAGCGGCAAGGTATGGCGACAGTTACGCCGTGACGGTACCGGTGACTGTCAAGCTAGTTGTCGCCTGAATTAGTTGTTATGCCGCTTTTTTGAGCAGCTCGTTTTTGTCCACTTCGGTCACATTGCTGCTGGTCTGATCCGGGTTCAGATGGACGATGGAGACGGGCTCCCAGTTGCGCGTGTTGCCGCTCCAGCGCTCCGGATGCGCAGCCCTTGCTGCCTGATACACCGCGTCCCGTTTGCGTAGCAACGCCGCGTCCAGGCCTGCGTGGCGCTGTGCCGGGGTCACGAACCGGATCGCGCTGTGGCGGTGCTCGTGGTTATACCAATGAACAAAGCGACCGACCCACTGCCGTGCCGCCAACAGGCTGTCGAAGGCCCTTCGTGGATAGATGGGCCGATATTTCAATGTCTTGAACAACGACTCCGAAAAGGGGTTGTCATTGCTCACGGACGGGCGGCTGAATGAGGGCATCACGCCCAGCGCCTGCAGGGTCGCCAGCATGGTTGCGCCCTTCATCGGGCTGCCATTGTCCGAATGCAGTACGACCTGCTCCGGAGCAATGTTCTCCCGTTCGCAAATGTCACGCACAACCTCGCCGGCAAGCTCACTGCTTTCCACGTCGTATATCTGCCAGCCCACGATTTTGCGGCTGAAAATATCCATGAACAAGTAGAGGTAAAAATAGACGCCCTTCACGGGCGTGGGCAGATACGTGATGTCCCAGCTGTACAGCTGACCAGGGGCGGTCGCCACCAGCGCACGCGGCTTGTGACGAGCCTGTGCGGGACGTTCGGCATTTCGATGGGCGAGTTGATTCTCCGCTTTCAGCACCCGATAGAATGTCGACTCCGAGGCCAGGTACACCCCTTGATCGACCAAGCGCGGCACGATCTGGCTGGGCGGCAGGCTCGCGAACTCATCGGAGTTGGCGACAGCGAGCAACTGACTGCGTTCAAGCGCGCTGAGCCGGTTTCGCGGCGCCTGCACACGCGCCGGCCGCTGGTCGCCGCGCAGTACGTCACGCTGCCACCGTTGCAGCGTGCGCTCGCTGAACGAGATCGCAGCGCACGCCTTGTCCTGGCGCGCACCGGCTTCGACCGATTCTGCGACCAGGGCCATCACTGCGATGCGCTCTGGCAGCGAGGTCATTTGACCTCGTCCTCCCAGAGCGCCCGGAACTTTTTTTGTAGGATCAGTAACGCTGCCGCCTCCGCCAGTGCCTTGTCCTTGCGCAGCACCTCCCGTTGCAGTCGATCGTTGTCCTCCTTGAGCGCGCGTAGCGCTTTCGAATCCTGCGGCCCCGTTTTTCTATCGGTGCAAAACGCCGCCTGCCACTCGTTCAAATGATGAGGAAAAACGCCGTGCTCTCGGCACCACGCGTTCAATGTCTCGCCCGTCATGCCGTGGGTCTCGTGCAGCGCCACCAGCTGCTCCTGGGCACTCCAATCCTGCGGACGCTTCTCTTTTGCCGCTGGGGTATTCGTCTCTGCCACTGCTTTCCTCACCATCCAATTTTTCAGCGTGTGGTAATTGACGTTGATATCGTCTGCGACTGCCTGCACGCTCCTGCCGCCACGCGAGAATACCTTGACCAGTGCCTGTTCTACAAATGCCGGTGAGTACACTGCCTTCATCTTGCACCTCTATATTTGGGGGAAATCTAGAGGCGACAACTAGTCTGACACCGGGGGGTACTGATGTGACACGCTACACCGTAAGACGCTTGATGCGTCGGGCCGGACTGCGCAGCGTCGTGCTTGGCAAGGTCATACTCACCAAAGTGCTGGACGTGAACGCACCGTGTCCGAACTAGTACGCGCAACTGCGCAGTCAAGTCATCCGGGACTGACTCACACCGACCCGCCTCTACGAAAGCCGGGGCGATTTACCCGTTACCCCTGTGTGCAGGAGAAATTGCAGATATAAACCGAACTTCTGATCGCGAACATGCTTGCTTACGATGGAGTATCTACATCTACAGATGACATGTGTAACATCTTAGCGTGGGCGCTACCGGCGAACCTAGTGCACTGCGCTTTCGCGCCGCAGCACGTCGCCAAATAATTTCTCATCAGGTCCAAGCCGGGGGGGGAACAATGCAAACCAGAAGAGAAAGACTAATCCTGGCCGTGCTTATATCCTTCATTGCACTTGCAGGATTAATGCACGAACTCGATGAAATCCACGCCGGCGAATACCGCTATCTCAGAAACGAATTCAAACAAGGTTCGTCAGCGTATCGGGCCAAGGTTGCGACCGCGATGTACAGCGGTGAAATAAACCGGTGGGAATTTCGACACTTGCTCAATCAGCATCGAAACGGTGTCGGTCCATTTTCTGTTAGCGATAAGGGGCTGAACTTGAAGCAAGAGCGCCTCATACTCGCTGCGATGACACGCATTATTCAGGCCCCCTGAATACCTTGGGCAGCGCCAGAAAACAGCGCCACACTAGACGACGACTGTTGGGACATAAGCCCGGCAGGGAAAAGATGGATGCTCCTTTGTTGCTCACAGTGCGCAAAGTCCTCCCGGCGTCCAAATCGTAACAGCCATTCAAAGTGAGCACTTCCTAACCGCCAGGCGCAGGCGGATACCAGCCGCTGTCATTAAAAGTGTTTTCAATTGATATTCGCGAACTATACATACCATCCGCGCTGAAGTGAGCGCTTACCCCGCGACACTTAGGTCACATCAGCATTTGATTCTTGTCCGCAAAATGCGACAAGCTCTCGACGGTTGGTTCACCCCACAACGCATCGGCGTACCACAGGCTAAGGGCAGTGCGCGTGACCCCCTTGTCGAGCGCCTTTTCCAATGCCGGCACCTTGCCGCTGGCTTGCGCCTTGAACTGCTCAAAGGTCGCACTGCGCTGTTCAGCGTCCATTTCCGTAAACACATCGAGTGCCAGCTTGGCCCGCGCCGTCAAGAACCGTTCGAGCAGTGTCGGCCCTTCAGCCGCCGAGCCCGTCTTGAGTCGTGGCCCCGTCTTCTTGTCCGGAAGTTTGGCTTCACTCTTTAAGGCCCAGCGCAAATACGCCACCTTCGAGTGGATCGGACCACCATTGGCAGAATTGACCCGGGCATCGACCACCGCGAGGGCTTGCCCAATTTTCTCATCGGGATATTCGCCAATAACATTGCTGGCCTCGTGCTGGGACATGCCCAAACCCATGAGCTTTTCAAGTAAGGTAAGATCAATGGTGAAGGGAGCGCGCGATTCTTGCTGGGTATCGGGCTTGAACTCGACGCGAAACTGCAGTTGCTGGACACGACGACCTAGCTTGTGTTCAATTAGCTCGACGTCGATGTCAGTGACGCGGTTGACCTCCGCGATCGCATTTTTCAGGACATCGCGTTTAAAGTATTTGTACTCAGGCAAATCCTCTGCCTTCTCAGGCACCGGATTGCCCGTAAGAAGCCCGTACCAGTGCTCTACAGAATAGGTCGAGGTCAACTTCGAGGGATTAGTTGCGTAGCGACGGCACAGCTCGTATAAGGCTAACGCTGTTCCGGACTTTAACAGTCCTTGATAGTGAATACTGAGCCGGGTATAGGTTTCCGGCTGCATGACGCTTTCATGCACTTCAGGCGGAAACGCAAAGCCGACCCAGACCTGTCCAGTACGACTATGCAAACCCTTTGGATTGACGAAGGTGACTGATGCGATCAATCGTTCGCTGGTCCACTGACGGTCAGTCTCGAGCAGAAGCTTGATATCCTGCATTTCAGAGATTTGCTCACGCAGAAACTGCATATCGCGGCTATCGTAGCTCGCATTGCGTGCCAGCACTGAAAGCGGCACCCAGAAGTACTTTTGAGCGGCAGGCGTGTCGATCGGTGCGTCCTGGCCCAGCTTACGGATGCGCTGCGCATGGTACATCAGGACGTTGAACACTTTGCGGTTCAGGAGCGTTAGACGACCCGAAACAACCCGTAATCCAATCGCCTCATTCGACTTGCGGATCTCGAGTTCGGTACGAGGCGCGACTGACTTGGCAGAGGTATCGACGATCTCAGCCGCATTGGCAGTCGTTCCCTTGGCCTTCTCTGCCATGCGATCCCCCCCCCTGTCTCACCCAGACATTACCTAACTCATTGCCAACGCGCATTATTGCATGGGCTCCCATACGTGAGTCAAGTATACTCACCCTTGCAACGGTGAGCCCAGCACTTTCACCAATCGTCTCGTCCCTGTTGAACCTCACCTAAGGGCAATAGCGCCTTTGAGTCCCTGAACATTCTCACCTTTTCAAACCGTACTGAGGTAAGCGATCCCTCGTTTCAAGAAAACACTGTGGTCCTACCAGACGTGGAAGCAGCAAGCCGACTCTCTGTGGACACTCACCTGTCGGTGATAGCGAAACATCGACGGCGCTACCAGCGCTGACGAATCGTTTCCAGTCCGGGCGTGAAAAAGTGACAGAACGACTTGAGCATGTCATACCCATCTGGTTGGAGAGTTATACAGCCTCTACTAACTCAGCCATGCCAGTATCACCCAGTCAAACGACCGTCAGCCGCGTCCCTATACACGCTCACCTTTAAGTTGTTTGCTCCTCTTGGCCCCCCCGTGAAAGCTCACCATAAAGGCCATCTAGTTGAGGAGCTGGTTTATCCAGAGATCACGAAGGACGCTCGCTTTAAGGCAATGAGAGTGCACGCCTCTCAAATGTCCCTGAAAAAGCTCACCTTGTCCGCGCTAGTCCCTGTCCAGACTCACCTTTACGCTCATACGGTCCCCGATAGCACTCACCTCAAGCAATTTAACTGCCTGAATGCACTCACCCTGAGTCCCTGCGTCGGCTCACTCAACAGCCACACCATCCCTGGGCACCCTCACGCATGTCCCTGTTCAGCCTCACCTAGGTGACTGTATAGTCTCACCTAAAATCGCTGGAACCCGCATGGTTACTACGTTTCACAGAGCGTAAACAGGTCAACAGCGGTTAACTTTGTTTTTTCAAATAAAAACCTCTCAATACCGGCCGAGCGACACCCTTAATTAAAGCGTTTACCACGAGCACCACATCCGCATGCAACTGAGGAAGCAACACGAGGACCATAGATGCCAAAGCCAAAAAGTCATTCTTCGTGTTCCACCCCGACCACAACGTACGCAAGGTCCAAGCTGGCTCGCTCAGTGCGGCCCGTTCGCGCAAACCGTTCGCGACCACTGAATAAGCCATTTTGACCCTCACACAGTCCCGCAGCTTCATCCGTGACCATCGGCGCTACTCCAGCGTCGATACCCTTGTCTACATGATCGACGCATACCGTCATCGGAGTGGCCTAGCTCCGCACTTCGTCTTCCAAGAACCGCACATCGCTCAGCCACTCCCTGTAAAAGCTCACCTTTTTAACTAATCGATCGTTCCTGGTACCAGGAACGACAAGGATGAAAGGGATAGCTGTCGAAAACTGCGGTCGCTACGCATCAACATTCGTCCTCAGCTGGACGTATATAAGCTGGCGCCGCACCATAGTCCCCGGACAGTCTCACCTTAGACAAGCATGTGCCTGTACAGCCTCACCATCGATCACACTTTGTCCCCGGAAATGCTCACCTTTGCACCATCTGCTCCCTGAATCCACTCACCTGACGTCCCTGCTGCGACCCACCCAAGACGAACGTCCTCCCTGCATGAGCTCACCCACGTCCCTGTAGAAGCTCACTGAGGTCACCGGGGAGGCTCACCATATTCTGCTGAAACCCGCATGGATACTGCGTTTCAGCGAACTTAAACAGGTAAACAAGGGTTAACTTTGTTTCTTCAAATAAAAACCTCTCAATTCATCATGAGAAGCCCACATTTTGCTTAATCGCCAAGGCCATCAAAGCTGACGCTCGGCGTCGCTACAAAACCCAATCCCTGATCGTGCCCAAGATCCCTGACGCTAGGTCGTCCAGGACGAACTCACCCTACCAACAGGTTCCGCACGCTTACGCCCCATAGCACAAGACCAACAAGATCATTGTCGCCCATGTCCCTGTCACCACTCACCTTGACCCTAAGTCACCATGCTGATGACGTTCAAACTTCAATCCACAGCACCGAACGCTTCATTCACGGTCCCTGTTAGCTCTCACCTACAGGTTACTGTCGACTTCCCCAACGGCTGACCAGCTTCATCATCATCGGCTCCGAGTCCCTGTAGGCACTCACCTTTGCCAACAAACCTTCATCAATGGCTGTTTCGCAAGGCATATCGCACGGTTTCACAACGATGCGTTACCTCATAGCGAGGTTAAGACAGTTTGTAGGTGGGAACACGTCCAAATCGTCGAATAAACGTCTGCGTCCCTGTTTGAGCTCACCTAACAAGCCCACTGATCCCGAGGGAGAGATCCTTCGTTGCAAGGAAAAGTCATGGACATGGCTACAGCATCCCCATGCAAGGTTTTTACTTCACATTGAGATTTTTCCCTTGCACCGAAAGGGTAAGTTGAGAGAAAATTACGAAATCGAATTTCGGGAGACCGACTTGGGACGTAAAACATTTAAGGTACAAGGGGTTGCTAAACTGCTTGGCATCAGTGTCGACTCAGTACGTCGTGACGCCGACGAAGCCGGTTTGCAAATTGAACGCCAGGGTGGCAGCGGGCCCAAGACACGGATTTTTACCGTCGAAAACGTGTTTGATTTGGCAACCCATCGGGCACGTAAATATAATTTGACTCCCAAGGTCAAGCGTATTCTGACGGTCTATGCCCCCAAGGGGGGTGTTGGAAAAACGACCATTAGCTCAAACATTGCCTGCATCCTGTCCTTGATGGGCTTTCGGGTCCTGGTCATCGATCTCGACTTTCAGGCCAATCTGACGATCTCGTTTGGCTATGACCCGGAACTCACACCGGAAGAAGCTGCGGCGGCCGGACTGGCCCAATCGACGTGCGTCGAATATCACCTGGGACATCTGCTGCCACAATGGCAACAAAACGGCGAGATACAGCCGCTCTCGAAAGTCATCAAAAAGCCGTTCGGCGAGAACGGCCCGCACTTGATTCCCTCAGAAGTGACGCTTGACCGCCTGGAAGCGCTGTTCACCGTAGATGCGATCATGGGCAAAAAGCCCGAGCTGGCGATCGCGCGCTGGCTCGACGAAGGCATCTCTGGTCGCAACCCCAACTTCAATCTGTCGCAGTACGACATCGTGATGTTCGATGCGCCTCCCGCGAAGAATCAGACGACACGCGGCGCCTTGCTGGCCAGCGACTTTGCCATTGCCCCAGTGTCGATGGAGCGCTACAGCACGAAATCGGTCTCGTATCTGGCTGACGTCATCGGCGAGATGAAAAACACCCATAGCAAGTTCCCGCAGTTGTCGGTACTGGGTAATTTCTTCGATGCCAAACGGGTGCGGGTGGCGGCCCAGGTCATTGCACTGACCAGCAAGTACCCGGAAGCGTGGATGGACAACCAGATCAGCACCAGCGAGGAATTCAAAAAAGTGCTGGACGAAGATGATGGCTTGCCGCTGGCATTGGCGCGGCCGACCAGTATCGCCGCCGACGAACTGCGCGCGGCAACCCGTGAGCTCGTCGAGAGAATGGGCATGTTCAGTTCTAATGCTCAGAAGGACAGCTCGCGCGCCGCGTAAGCAGCAGCGGTCATTGACCAAAACGGAGTATCTGTGACGAAACATCAACAATCCGAAGCGGACTTCAACGCTTCCTTGGCCGAGCGCTTACGAGCTACCGGACGCACCGCGGCGCCAATGCACATGAACGACCTGCCGAGTGGGCCGTCGAAGTCCTTGAGCGACCTGTTGAACGACAATCAGGAGCAACAGCCGCAGTCGAGCAGCGACGTGCCGGCCCATGTGCCAGCGGACGATGAGATCAGTTCGGCAAGCCCGCAGCGTGTTCCGCTGCATATGATTGTCGACTCTCCGTATCAGCCACGAAAAAAATACGACGAGTCTGAACTGCAGCTGCTGGGCGAAACCTTAAAAGGGCGCGGTCAGGACGAGCCGATTACGGTTCGGGTTCTGGACAGCGGGAAGTTCGAACTGATCGCAGGTCACCGTCGCGTCAGGGCGGCACGATTGATTGGCTGGTCCGAACTCGATGCGCGGGTAGTGACGTTGTCGAATCGAGACGCGTGCCTGGCGACCTTGGTCCACAACGAAAGCAACGTCAAGCTGTCCGATTATGAGCGCGGCCTAGCTTACCAAACCGCGCTCAAAGAGGGCTATGCCTCCACACAGTCGGGCATCGCCACCGTGTTCGGCTGTACCCAGGCACGCGTGTCCCAGTGCCTGAGCCTCTTCGACCTGCCGCAACCGGTGCTGGACTTGATGGCCAAGTATCCTGAACTGATCACCTACCGCAAGGCCCGGGTCATCAAGGAAGTGTTGGCCAGGCATCCCTCCGGCGAAGACAGCATCGTTCGCGCCGTCGAAACGCTCATCGACCGGCCGCACATGGATCAATCGGAGCTGCGCGCTGTACTGCTTAAACCGTTCGAGGCCAAGCGTGTACGATCGAAAGCGCCCGTTCCACGCACCATCAATGACAAGAATGGTGAATCGGCGTTTCATGTCCAGGTGAAGTCGCGTGACATCCTGATCCAGGTTGAAGATGGCGTCGACGTCGAGATGGCGCTGCAAAGTGCCATGGCCGCGCTGCGCGAATTTGCCGTGACGCTTGAATTGCCGAAGAAGCAGAAGTCGAGCAAATCGAACAGTTGACATCCTAGGTGGCAGCGCATCGCTAAGCGGTACGCCTCATGCGCAACCAGCAGCTCAACGAGGGCGCCATTTGGCGCCTTCGTTGTATTCTGACCTTCAGACCGGTCGCGATCGATCTTCATGCGATTCCAGCTGCGAGGTCGGTACTGCGCTCCCTCATCACTCGACGAGGACGGCTCGCCTCCTCCGCTGAGCTTCCCGAGAAACGCTTCGACGAACGAATGCGGAGCAACGTCGTTGGTATGCATCGTCAGGAACGAAATTAATCGACCCCCGGCGGCGCGGTCGCGTTAGTCGCCGTCGTCCTTGCCCATGCGCTGCGAATCGGCCATCATCTCACGTTCGCCAGTGTCAGGCCCGATCTCATCAGCCGGCATTGATCCACATGCAAGCACGCCCACTCCCCATCCGGTGTCGAATACGAATCAACCGCTCAGCCACGATGCGTCCCAGGCGACCGCACGTCGCTGCGTTCAGCACTAGGTAGGACGCGGATCCTCGACATTCACGCTCCACCTACTGCCTGTATTTACACGCTTCCCACGGTGACTGTACACACGAAAGGTGAGGCTTTACAGGGAGTGCCGATCGGACATCGGCTCTCGATCAAGCCCGGTAACGGCGTTGGAAGGCGCGTAGCGCGCTCAATGCGATGCATTGGAAGGATGATGGTCTACTCAAGGCCCACAAGCGTATAGGCGTCGCCTGGTGCAGTCGAAAGGTGAGCATCTACGTGCAGGCGAAGTTTTGGGATAGAGGCAGCCTAGTCAAGAATGCGATGCTCGCATAGACAAGCTGAACCCGATTGCCAACCTGGTAACGTTCTACAACCAAACGCGGCAGCAAACGTGACAGTACCGGACGCCGGGGTGATGCCCTGGCGGATGTATTCCCAGATGCTAAGTATCCGTAATAGGTGAGACTTATTAGGATAGGTATGAAATAGCGGTAAATCGCTGTAAGGCGTGACAAAGCTATAGCGCCGGTATAGAGAAAAGGGAAGAAACAGGCCGGCATGTAGTCCGACCAAGAAGATGGCCGGCAAGGCTCCCCCACCGTAGACGCTGCAAGGGTAACGGGAAGCGCAGTGACGGACGCGGGATGGTAAGGTGAGCTTGCGCGGGGACCCGCAGCGGCGCTGAGATCGTTTAACGACACGCTTCGTTCAAAACGATGCCTCTGGGGGTAACGCTCACGCGTTCACCCGTTCTGTCGCTGAATGACCGATCGACAAGATTAGGTCGTGTCGTTGAGGCCGGAGCCACGATTGAACATGGTACACGCTGGGGTAGCGCGAATATTTTGAACTTCCTCGCCATACTGAACGGCTCGTTTTCGCTCACAGGGTTCGTTCGCCCCGCCAGCCATGCATTTGGTCACTAGTTTTGGTGAGCACAACCATCGCTTCAGTGTCGTGGAGCTCCAGTCGCACACGAAAATGCGGACGAAAGGTGAGCGCCAACGGGGACCAACCCTTCCATAATCGGACTGCACCCGGCGACACTTTGTATCGGCCAGCACGGCCTTCCACTCGTCTTATGTGACAGGTTGCAGCCAGTCACTTCTTGTCTGCAAGCTTCGATGATCGACAACGGATCCACGAACTTTCCACAATGAACATTTTAGGAATGGCACCCGTTCTAGGATCAATGCCGGAATGCGTATGGAAGACGATCAAACCTATCTAATCTCCCCTTCAGGAAGAAAAGTGTTTGTATTCAACAGTTTAGATTGACATAAGCTGCTTATAACTGCGACCAACGAAAAACACGGCAGGTGAGTTGCGTTAAGTTCGGCGCAGCCTACCAGCAAGTTTGTTGAGAGGGTGCCGCTCGATGTTGTGTGGGTAATCTGGGCTGCCTTGCTAGGGAAACGATCAGAAAACCATCGATAGACTGCACGTCGGAGAGGCGTGTGCTCGTTCAATTACCGGTCCACACGTTCTTCCGCGGACATGCGCAAATCGCCCTCGCGATGAGTCCAGACCAGGCGCTTTAACAGATCCGCAGTTCGCTCGCTAGCGATGATCGGACGTGTGTCTCTGCGTTCGTCAGTCCAGAGAGTATCCACACTGGTGGGGCCACGCATGCAGGGTTAGGTAGATGTCCGCGCTGCAGGAAACTATAAGCAGCTTATAAATCGGAGCAGGATGGAGGCGCATGCGCGGCCCTGGTTCAGAAAGTTTCCGATGTACCTACAGACACACATTACGCGTCGCGCGCAACGTGGATCAGTACACTATCGATCGGGTGTCGCGAGCATGGAATAGACCCAACGCGCGCAAGCCGAGAGGCGCAAGCGGACTCCGCCGAAACACTGCACTCAGAATATAAGCAGCTTATAAAGTTTAACGTCCTACGTGGGCGCCACTGAGTCTTTTGCGAAACTAGCCGCGTCGATCATGCAGGGACTGCTCAGGAGGGAATATAAGCAGCTTATAATTCGATCGGCGGCGAACGCAGGCGACTTGCACCGGCCGTATCCGCCAACCTCATTGAGGAGCGTTGAGCTGCTGGGCGCAGAAATCGGCCGCTACAGACGGCAGCATTTGGAAATCATTTCGTCGCACATGGGTACCCTGGCCGAGACTGCCTTTATTTTCGTAACATATAAGCAGCTTATAAATGGCGGCACCCTTGATGCACGACACGATCGACAAATAATTCCCCGCAATCCAGCTCGCCTTGAGACGGAGCGACGCGACGGGAATATAAGCTGCTTATAAACACAGGAGGCTTCGCGTCCACTTCCTGGTGCCGTGCCTTGCCGCTCTTCCCCGGGTGCTACGGCGCCAAAGCGTGATGGAACAGCTTGGCGTGGTCGTCTTTATCACGCGTTTCATGGACGATCGTATGCATTGATGGAGAAGCTGCGTAGGTTGAGATTACGCTGTGATCGGTCATGTTGTTGACGATAGCCTTTCCGATAGGACTTTATGTTGACATCGGTGGCAGGCGCTGTGATGCATGCGAGGCCGCTCGATAGCCCGCGATCTATGCCTACACGTCGCCGAGGGTGTCTATTCAGCCTTATTCACTGTTCAGCTAAACGTTTCGACCCACAGTAAGAGTGCCGCCGTCAAGACAGAGCTCACCAAGGCAGTGAGGCCATGGCCACGGAGATTGCTGTCTGCGACGCGCTGCGCGACTGTCCCGCGCTGGTTTAGAAATGCATCTAGTCGAACCGCGAACTCAGACGTCTCGCGCTGGACAGCCACCCGCACCGCTTCGTATACCGCTTTGCGTTGAAGTTCCGCGGCAAGCGTCGCCACCTCCGAGAGCTGATCGCGCGCGTGTTCCGTAAGCGCCGTCTTGGCCTCGTCAGTGAAGCTGGTCACTGCCAATCGATAGTTGAGGCCCGCTTTTTCCAGGATCTGAGCGGCTAAAACAAGCCGTCGTTCGCCCTCCGCGAGGGTCTTGGGTAACTCTTCAGACCGGGTCAGCAAGCCGTCCAATTCGCCCAATATCTCCGCGATCAGCGCTTCGCGAGAAGTGACCGGTTCCCTCATACCGCGGGAAAGCTTGTGTTGAACACACCATCGAGGTTCTTGGTCGCAGTGATCGCGAGACGTTTGATCGCCACCATTTTGAGGCAGAAGGCCCTTTCTTCATCGTCACGCGCCTGGCGAAGCTTTGCCCGGTAATCCGTTGCATCCCCTGAGACTTCACAGAGCGATTTTCCAACCTCTTTTAACCTGTCGAACACTTCATTCGCGTAGATGATGGCCCCGGGGTTAAGGGTGAACGATTTCTCTAGTTCAGCCAATCCAAACAGCGGGGCGAACTCGGTGTCGATGACATCTTCGACGTCCACCCTATTGAAAACGATCCGGACCTTTTGGCGTGGGACCCCAATGCTGGAGAGAACACGAATGGTATTCACGGTGTCTGCCATGGGCTTTTTATCCTTTACCGTCGGAACGAGAAAATAGTCGAACTCTTCATGGGAGCCGTGATATTGCTGCATCAGCTTGAAGTGAATCGCCACGAGTTTCCTAGACACTCGCGAGCCGCTTGAAATACTGCTTTTCATACTCGACCGGCGACAAGTCATTGCTGAAGCTGTGCCGGCGCTTTGGATTGTAAAACATCTCAATGTAATCGAAGACATCCTGCTTTGCCTCTTCCCGAGTGCCGTAGGTCTTGCGTCGGATTCGTTCCCTTTTCAGGAGCTGGAAGAAGCTCTCGGCCACGGCGTTATCGTGACAGTTCCCACGTCGGCTCATGCTCTGCTGCAGGTTATGCTCGTCCAGGAAGTCGCGCCAGTCGTAGCTACTGAATTGGCTGCCCTGATCGGAATGCACCATCACTGCATTCTTGGGTTGCCGACGCCAGACGGCCATCAAGAGCGCATTCATCGCCAGCTCGCGGTCAATTCGAGAACTCATCGACCAGCCGACCACCTGACGCGAAAACAGGTCCAGTACAACGGCCAGATAAAGCCACCCTTCGTAAGTGCGAATGTACGTGATGTCCGTCACCCAGACCCGATTCGGTTCCTGCACGTCGAATTGGCGCTGTAGATGATTAGGCGCCACCAGCGAAGGGGCGCCGCCTCGTTTGTATTTCCGCTTGGCGTAACCGGTTTGCGAACGAAACCCGGCCGACCTCATGAGACGGTGGACGCGATTGACGCCGCATTGCTCACCGAGCTCGCGCAGGTCGTCGCTGACTTTGCGGTAGCCGTACACGCTGCCGCTTTCCAGCCACGATTCCTTGATTGAAACCAGAAGGCGCTTGTCTTCTTTGGTGCGACGGCTTTCGGGGTTCAGACTCCAGGCATAGAAGCCGCTCGGATGCACCTCGAGCACTTTGCACAGCCGACGCACCGGGAACTGGTCCTGTAACTCAGCAATTAAGGTGTACCTTACCCGGACGTCTTGGCAAAGTACACCGCGGCTTTTTTCAATATGTCACGCTCCTCCGTGACGCGCTTGAGCTCGGCCTTCAGGCGCCTCATCTCGTCGGCCTGGGCATCGACGGCCTTGCGCTCCGTCTCAGGCACGCCGTAGCGCTTCGTCCAAGCGTAGAGGCTATGAATGCTTATCCCGAGCCGCGCCGCTACTTCGCTCGGTGGGTGACCGCCCTGCGCCACCTGCTTGATCGCTGCAATCTTGAACTCTTCTGTGTACCGCTTACCGCTCATATCTTCTCCTTGTGCCCGACATTATGGGTCAGAAGTGTCTACGATAGTCGTGGCGATTCACGGCGTCTCAGAATCGGAGCTGCTGCGACTCGCCCTGTACCAGTTGTTAGAAAGCTGCGAACAGCAGCCGATCCAGTCCAAAGCGAAGGGCGATGCCAAATCATCCTTGGTTGCGGCTAATCCGGGTGAGGAAAGTCTCGGGCGCAAAACGGTATGGATGCCCGTATTTCTGATGAAAGCAGCGAGCGAACGAGCGACAGAGAAGGGCATGTCGTTCAGCCGATGGACCAGTTTTCTCATACAGTCCAACCTGATGCGTCACCCTGTCTTCTCGGAACATGAGCTGCCGACCATCGAGGCCAACACACGTGGCTCGGTGCGATCGGACGCAACATCAATCAAATTGCGCGGCGCTTGGATGAGGCATATTTCAAGAACGAGCGCGTACGACTCGACAGGCTGGCGGAGCTGTCGGTCAAGATCACGGCGACGCGACGAGCCATTAGAGCGCTAGTGCGGGCCAACCGCCGGTCATGGAGAGCAGATTGATGTCACTTATCGAAGCGGAACACGCGCTCGACTCCGCACTCGCCGGCGGGCGTGCTCGGCGAAGGTGAACAATACGGGAAACCTCCGGTCCAGAGCCGGCCGCGGGGCGAAACGACGTCCGGAAGTGATAGTAAAGATCACAGGTTTGGACGAGGCGCGCATCATATTCGGGCGCACCTGAGCTACATCTCGCGCAACGCCGGCTCAAGTTAGAAACCGACCGTGGAACGTATTAGGCGATAAGGAAGCAGTCCGGGATCTGTTTGGACAGTGTTGCGATGACATCGACAGTTCGCCTCCCCGCAAAAATCGGCGCGACACCATGCACTTTGTGCTTTCGATGCCCGAAGGTACGCCGGAAACGGCGGTTCTCACAGCGGCGCGAAGATTCGCAAAAAGCGTTTTCAGCGCAAACCACGAATACGTGTTCGCCCTGCATACGGACGAGCCGCATCCGCATGTCCACCTGAGCGTTAGGATATCCGGATTCGACGGGAGGAGACTCACCCCCCGAAAGGCCGACCTGCAGGACTGGCGCGACTCCTTCGCGCGTGAAATGCGCGATCAAGGTATTGAGGCCGAAGCCACGCCGAGATCCGCGCGCGGCGTCGTGCGCAAGGCGGAAAAAGAGCGTCGTGCGTCATATCGAGCGGGGAGATGACCGGCCGCCGCCGCGGGTACCACGTGTGAAGACAGCGCGCATCAGGGAGGCGGCCGAAGAATTGCTTGCTGTAGCCAGCGGCCGATCCGTGGGCGAGCAAGCGTGGGAAGCTTGCATCAAGCAACGGTAGCTTGTGGTGCGAAGCGCCTGGCTGAACGCAGCCATAGCCCTAGAGAACACAGTTCTTTCCTATGCGGAGCAACCCAATGCACCACCCGAATACGACAGACTCGACGCAGCGCGGGTCCGCGCCGGACAACGCGCAGCCGCTGTATATCAGTCCGGTCTTGAGAAATCTAACTTCGATGCGCCGTCCATTGCCATCGCCCGTATGCGAGACGTGTCCCGACTCGATGTGGTTCATGACCGACGACCAGCTCAAGCGCTTCTGCAGGCGCATGCACCTGAGGGTATGGGACGAGACAGTGGCGCCGAGCATGACCTGCGACAGCCGCGAACTCGCGCTCCTGCAGCTTCAGGAGGGGCTGGCCGGGATGGAAGACACTCCAGCCGGCTGACCGAGCCCCTGGACACCCTAGCGGCGACAATCCGGAAGTTTGTTCAGACCATGCCGTCGATCGATACGGAGCGACATCAGTTGAGGCGGCGTCTCACAGGTGCATTCAGCACCGAGCCCCGAGGCGAGCAGGTTCAGACCACGGCGCACGGCGCACGGCGCGCTCATCGATGACCAAGGGCCATTCAGAAGACAGGCGGTCGGATTAGAAGAGCACAGTTATCGCGGTGCGTTTGGTACGGACGGCGAGCTGGCGGTCCCTGCACAGAGGCCGCCAGCATCGTGAGCACCGCTATTTGGATGTTTGTGCGAAAAGGCACGCTCGGCCCGGTGGAATGCCAGGATGCTGGATGCCGCCTCCGCGCGGATCATGCTGCAGCGCGAATACAGACGAGCGAGACGAACAAACCTATGCGTCAGTCCCACTCGAACTCGGCGGTATGACCGCCCTTCGCGAACTCAGCTTTAATATCCTCGACAATGGCTGCGAGCTCTGCGGATGAGATTGGTTGCTTCGCGGATTTCGGATCCCAGTAGTCAACCTGGTTGAGCGCAACCACAAAGCCCATCTTCCCATCGTCCGGGAGAAACATTTCGCCGGGAATCGTAGCGGTCTTTTCGCCAAGCTGGACGTAAATATGGCCGCGGTCGACATTTAAAATCATAACCCCTCCTTCAAGATGAATGATCGTGTTCTAGTAGTCTGGATGGACCGTGAAAAGGTGGGTTAGCGTTCCCGGGCGTGTTCGGTAACAACTTCGTGCTTTTCACGAATTTTTACATCAGGATATTGTCCCTGTTGGATATTTTTGGCAATGTTTTCGCGTGCGGCGGCGACCACCTTGGTCTGCTGTTCGATGGTGAGTCCCGAGGCATGCGTCTGCTTTTCGATAACTGTCATCGCCGCGTACGCGCCAGCCAAGGTTGGATGTTGTTTGACGGCTTTTTCCTGTGATTCGTGTGCAAAGGCGAGCGCAGCACGGTGGTGGATGTCTGGCGCTGCTCGGTTCTGATCGACGCCTGCTTGGTGACGTAAAGCTTCCGCGGATCGATCGAACAGCACGGTTTCCTTTTGGGTGGCAGGGTCGATTGCGACGATGCGTGTGACGCGGACATTTTCTTTTAAAGCTGGTAATTCCTTCGTCTCCCAGACATTCCTTTCACGCAGCTTCTCACCTAGCACAACACGTACGGCCCCGGATGCCCCGGTCGCATAGTCTGCTGAGGCCTTGGCCCACCACTCTGCCACCTCAACCTTATTGTCGGATGTGGCCACGGGCGGGATGATGCCTCGTTTGGCAAGAGTCATCTCAAGCGTCGTACCGTTCGCTGCTTTTGCAATCTCCGCCGCCCGATCCTGTCCACCGATACCGTGGGTTTTTCCGGACCAAAAAAACGCGGTATCCCGCTCGGTGGCAAGCATCTGAACGGACGTTTCGGGAAACGGCTTTTCCGCAGTGAGATCTTTCATATTCCGTGGTCTAGCAATCGTTGTCGTGGACAGCCCCTGCTATTGGGCAGGGGTAGCTGCGTACGAAAAGCCTAATCTGTTAGGCAATTACTGCTGTTGATAAGGTGCAACCGATGGTCACGTCAGACGGGCGGTGCCGTAAGGATGGACGGGACAGGCGTGATGACTACGCAGGCGGCGCAACTACACCGCCGATGCGCTCCTATTTATTGACAGTTCTACTGTTATAAAGTACTGTCACATAATTGAGAGGCGCCCGATCTTGATCCCATCAGCGAACAGGGCGGGGAGAACACAATGACGCCAGCCGATAGCAAGGAATTTAGTATCGATGAGCTATGTATCCTGACGGATCTGCCAAAGCGGACGGTCAGGTATTACATGCAAATCGGACTAGTGGATAGGCCGGATGGGGAAACCCGGGCGGCGCGCTACGGGCAACGCCACCTTGAACAGTTGCTGAGCGTGCGGCGCTGGACGCACGCAGGTTTGTCGCTTGAGCGCGTCCGTGAGCTCCTGGACCAAGCTGGTCAACCGCCGACCGTCCCGGGCAACCGTGCCGGGACGGTCGAGGTCTGGAGTCATCTGGTGGTCGCGGAGGGAGTCGAGGTTAGGCTTAACCCGACGATCGCGCGCTTGTCGTTAGAGCAGACTCGTCGGTTTTTCGCGGCCGTCATGTCCGCGTTCGAACAGATTCAACAGGAGGATCCGCCAGTATGAGTATCGTCCAGCTTCGTGATGCGTCCATGCCTCGTCATGGTCGACTTCATTCCTCGGTCTTGCGATCGGTGCGCGCCGACGGCAGCGTGCGAGGGCTCTTGTTCGAATTGGCCATCGAGCAGTGTTACGTCAATGCCAGTGAGGTGAGTGTCGAAGCCGTGTATACCTTCCCGATACCGTGGGATGCGGTGCTGCTCGGCGTGGAGTTCGTGCTCGGAGAGAGGGTGCTGGAGGGCGTGGTCGCCGCCAAAGCGGAGGCTGAACGTCGATACGAAGGCGCGCTCGAAGCTGGTGACTCGGCGCTGATGGTTGAGCGGGCTGCCGACGGCATCCATACCGTCAATGTCGGCAATTTGCTGCCGGGTGAGCAGGGCATCGTTCGCTTTCGTTATGCGCGGCTACTGTCGTTCGCGCAAGGCCACGTGCGGCTGGTCGTCCCGACTGTAATCGGTCCACGTTACGGCGATGCGCGCTCGGCGGGCCTGCAGCCGCATCAGGAGCCGCTGACCGACCTGTTGGCGGAACATCCATTCTCGCTGCGCATTCGCCTCTATGGAGATATCGCGGGCGCGGAGTTGAGTTCACCGTCGCATGGCATGTCGGTTCAGAGCGCCGAGGAATCCGTGGTCATCTCTTTGCACGATGGCGCCCGGTTGGATCGCGACTTCGTACTGTTGGCTGACGGTCTGGCCGGGAGGTCGGTCTCGACGTTCGGAAGGGATGGGGACGGATACGTGGCGCTTGCCAGCTTCTGTCCGGTTCACGACGATTCGTCGGCCGAAACCCCCTTGAATGTGAAGATCCTGATCGATTGCTCAGGGTCGATGAACGGCGACCGCATCGCCGCAGCCCGGCAAGCTGTGCATGAGGTGCTGAGCCGCCTAGAGCCTGAGGACAGCTTCAGCTTCAGCTGCTTTGGCAGTGAGGTGAGGCATTTCAGCGGCTCGCTGTTGGCTACGACGCCGCGCGCCGTCAAGAGGGCCAGTGAGTGGAGTGCGGCCACGCAGGCCGACATGGGCGGGACGGAAATCAAACGGGCGCTGTTGTCGACCTTCGCCCTTGGGCAGCCATACGACGCAGACATTTTGCTCATCACAGACGGCGATGTTTGGGAAGCGGACGCTTTGATCGCCAGCGCCGAGCAGGCTGGGCAGCGTGTATTTGCGGTCGGCATCGGCAGTGCGCCTGCGTCGAGCTTGTTGCACTCGTTGGCTCGGCGAACCGGCGGCGCATGCGAGCTGGCCGCGGCTGATTGCGAGGTGCAGGGAGCGGTACTGAGGATGTTCCGGCGCATGCGCCGGGCGCCGGTGCGCGACGTCAAGGTGGCGTGGACCGGCGCCCCCGTCTGGCAGTGTAAGCCGGCTCGGGTTGTGTTCCGCGGTGAGACAATACACCAGTTCGCCGGCTTTGCTGAATATCCTACTGGCGCCAAACTGAGCTGGTGCGAGCACGCGGGCGACGCGCGTGAGATGAGCGTGCCGATCAACGCGATTCCCGTTGAGGGCGATACATTGGCGCGGGTTGCGGCCGCCGCGCGCATGGACGAGCTTGCGCCGTCGGAACGGCATGCCTTGGCGTTGCGTTATGAACTGGTTGACGCGACGACCAATCTGGTGCTGGTGCACCGGCGCGAAGGCGCCGACAAAGCCCTTGTGATGCCAACGCTGCGCACGGTTGCACAGATGCTTCCAGCGGGATGGGGCGGCCTTGGCATCCAGGTGTCGTCGCAATCGGCGCGTCAGCCGGCGGTGTGGCGACGCGAAGAATCCTCCCCCCCGCTGATGCTTGCGCGGGACTCGGTCGACCACTATGAAGTTCCGGCTTTCCTGCGTGCTAAGCCTGCGCTGGGGTCGCGCTATCTATATCGCGACACCCTGCGTCGTTTCGCCGAGACCGTCGGCGTAGATCTGGTTCGCGCCGGCGCGGCTGGGCTATCAACGACGTCGCTTGACGCGCTTTCCGCTGATCTGCCAACGCAGGTGGTTGAGGAACTGCGCCAAGTCGTCACGGATGGGTTTCCCGAATCGGATGTCATCCAGTCCTTCGTCGCTGTGTTGGTCAAGCGCATGCGTTCCGACGCCATCGCCAGGCGGATGTTCAAGACCATACTGCGCATGACCGCCAGGACGGGCGACTCGTCAGAGCCTGACTTGGAGCAACGCGTCCTAGCCATTGCGCTTCGGGCGTATGACGCGCGGAGCGCCGATCCCAAGCCACATGACATCCCCGCGTTCCTGCGCCGACGCGCGGATTAGCGCGATCGTCGGTATGGCGATATGTTGCGCAGATAAAGCGGCGAAGGCGCTGCCAGGATCTATGTCGTCTCCTTCCTCGAGGTCAGTCAATCGGGACGGCATGCGCTTCTTCCGCCCAACTATCTGCTAGGCGCAAATCGATTCCGTACGGCGGTTCGGGCCAGTCTTCGCCGCCGCCGCCCTCGTACTCCTCGGAGGCCGTCCAGAAACATTGGGGGTGTTTCGAAAATCTAGCTCGCCAACGGTCGGCATGAGCCAGTATCGCTTGCGCTTGCTGCGACAATGCACCCCCCTGCCTGCGCTGCTCGACCGCGGCGATCGCTGCGAGATATTCCCAATACACGACATGATGAAGCGGCATGCCGATTGAGGCGTCGTAGGGATGCCGAACGTCACCAAACCACGCGTCCAGCTTCTCAGCGCCCTCGTACAGGGCCAGTGCGCTCGCGGCGGCCTCGCCGCACAGATCAAACTGTCGACGCGCGAATTGATAGTGAAAGAGATACGCGTACTGTCGCAACAAGAGATGACGGGAGCGACCATCGTTATGTGCTTGCGTTTTTCGAAACCAGTTTGTGTAGGACTGCATCAGCGCCGGCGAGTCGCCCTGTCGGCACCAATGCAACTGCCACAGTTTAGCAATCGACGGATCGTTCATCAGATGATCCGCCTGCCACTCCAATGGGCTTTGCGCAACGGACGTCCGCAGCCTGGCCCAATGCGCGTCGCAGCCTCCCATTCGCAGGACGTAGCGAAGGTGGAATAGACGGAAATCAGTGGCGATGCGGCCGTCCTCGAGAAACTCGAAGAACTCGCGCGGCTTGTCATCGTAGGCAACTAGAAGGTTAGAAATGGCATGTGTGTCCTCTGCGGTGAATGGGCTGTTTTCTGTGGATTCAGTGCTTGGCAGATAGGGGTGCTTCTGTTGCTCGAGTTCCCACTCCGGCTCCAGTCCATTCAGAGACGCCCACTGGCGCCACGCGCCGGCGCGCAGGACATCATGCACAGCGATGGAGAACATTCGCGCGACGAATAAATCCCGCACCTGTCTCCATAGATTGTTGTGCGCGCGTCGCGTCCCTTCCATTGGCCAATGCAAGATGGCTTGGGGAAGGATTGCATCCAGAGCGCGCTGATGTTCCCACGCATCACCGGCCGCCTCGTCGGCTTCCTCGAGCGCCCATTGTTCATGCGCCGATAGGGGTTCAGCGCATTCCTGAGCTTCCATCCGCTTCTGATGAAAGGATCGCATTGCAGATCGCCGGCGTCGAAGTCCGACCGCCACGCGAATAAACCAGGCGCGTGATGAGGCAGGGTCGACCTCGATGGCCAGACAGGCGTTTCGGTCCGCGTTCACCAGGTCGCCCAAGGCCAGATAGGCGTCGGCGCGTTCGACATAATCGCTCGCGCTTGGGGGCCCCCGCCGCGCTTGCGCTTCGCTTGCTTCTTGCACCCGCAGCGCCTGCAGCGCGAAAGGGGGAATGTTCTGCGCGCCGGCGCGGCTGGCAACCGACAATTTCTCGTCGAGTCTGTCGACCCGCAGGTTCGTTGTAGGATCGGCCAAGGCGGCCCGCGCAGATGAGATACGGTCCAGCCAGTATCCGTATATCGCAAGGCGTTGCCGCATGCTCCGCTCGACGTTATCGAGCTTGTCATGTAGGTCGCTCGCCTTCATCTCTCCGGTCACGATGTCGATCACCGTGTTTGTCTCTCCAAAGAAGAGCGCGTCGAGATCGAGCAAGTTGCGTACGAGGTTGTCTGTGTCCGGGCCGCGGAGCTGCCCAAGTTTTCTGGCTTTACCGCTGCGCCCTCCTGGTCTCGCACCCTCAAATAGGTGTTCCTGATACAGATACTTGTTTAATGTGTTTCGAAGATGCAGCGGGCAGGGCGTCTCATTGGTCAGTCGCTCGATCGTCGCCACGACACCGTCCATCGATTTTTTTCTTGCCATTTGATTGCTCCGTTGTCTAAGCAGTCGGCCCCGCTGTCCGGGGGCCTCGACGTTGCGTCTTTGATTATTTACCTTTTACATTGCGTTTGGGAGCAGCCCGACTCTTGTCGTAGGTGTGACTTGTGGGATTTCCCTGGTTCGAACGATTGTCGTTGACATGCTTATGAGCGACATTATTCGGATTTTTCTGGTTGGCGTGATGGTTGGCCTGTTTGCGGTCCATGAAAAGCTCCTGAGGTGGGGGATGGAGCTTCTACTGTAATTTTGTGACGGTAACAGAAAAGCGATTTGACTCGGCCACTAGCAAATAAGCAAGCAAAGGTATGGCGCACGCGGTGGCCAGGACACCCGCGAGACATGCAGCATGATCCGGGTGGCTAACTCGACTGCGTTCGTCGTCATCCCCTGTCGCATTCACCGTCACTGTCATTCACGGAATAGCACGCGGCGCCGGACCGAGCAGCATGCTGCTGGGTTTGCTCTTCGTAGACGCCGACCTTACGGGCCGACCAGTTGTTGGGAGGCGGCGCCCCCAATGCGCGCGCCGCCTTTGCTTCGATTGAAGACGGGGCTCGAGCCTGTCAGAATTTCTGTGTGGAACGGGGTCATGAAATAATGCCGAAAGGATTGTTCCATGACCGAAGTGATGACCACCAAGAAGCCCAAAAAACAGAAGGCAGCGTATCCGTTCCCAGTCGAGCTGATTGACCAGCTGCTGGCCCAGGTTGAGAACAAGGACGCCGAGTCGATCCTTGGCGAGTCCGGCCTGGCCGGGCAACTCAAGAAGATGTTAGCTGAGCGCATGCTGTCGGCCGAGCTGAGCCACCATCTGGCCAGCGAGGAAGAAGGCAGCAAAAATCACCGCAACGGCAGCAGTCCGAAGAAGGTGTTGACGCCAGGTGGCGAGCTCAATTTGGACATTCCGCGCGATCGTCTGTCGAGCTTTGAACCGAAGCTCGTCGCCAAGCATCAGCGCCGGATGTCCGGCTTTGATGACCATGTCATCAGCATGTACGCGCGCGGCATGAGCGTGCGTGAGATTCAAGCGCACCTGCTGGAGTTGTACGGCACCGAGGTGTCGCCGGACCTGATTTCGACCATCACCGACGAGGTTCTCGAAGAGGTCGCACAGTGGCAGCAAAGGCCGCTCGAAGCGATGTATCCGATCGTGTATTTCGATGCGCTGCGCCTGAAAATCCGGGACGAAGGCACAGTCAAGAACAAGGCCGTGTATCTGGCTCTGGGCATTCGTGCCGACGGCTGCAAGGAAGTACTGGGCCTGTGGATCGAACAGACCGAAGGCGCCAAGTTCTGGCTGAAGGTTTTCAACGAACTCAAGAACCGCGGACTGGACGATATTCTGATCGCCGTCGTCGATGGTTTGCGCGGCTTCCCGGAAGCCATTGAGGCCGTGTATCCGCAGGCGCAGATCCAGACCTGCATCGTGCACCTGATCCGCAACTCGACCACGCTTGCAGCTTGGAAGGACCGTAAGGAGCTGGCAGCGGCGCTCAAGCCGATTTACCACGCTGCCAACGCCGACCTCGCCGAAGCGGCGCTGGATGCGTTTGCAGCCGGACCATGGGGTACCAAATTCCCGACGGTGGCGGCAATGTGGCGCCGGCAGTGGCAGCAGGTAATTCCGTTCTTCGCTTACCCGCCGGAAGTGCGCACAATTATCTACACGACCAACGCCATCGAAAGCTTGCATATGCGCCTGCGAAAGATCGTCAAGAATCGTGGCCACTTCCCAAGCGATGAAGCCGCGACAAAATTGTTATTCCTGGCCTTGCGCAACATCGAGAAAGATTGGAAGATGCCGCAACGGACCTGGAAGCAGGCTGCAAACCAGTTCGCCATCATGTTCGGCGAGCGCTTCACAAACGCAATTATCTAACTACGAATTCTGGCCCCGCACACAGAATTCCTGACAGGTCCCGGGGCTCAACCCGCTCGCGGCCGGTCTCGTCCTCTTTTCAGATGCACGCCTCGAACCCGAGCCTCGTCTTCCACGTTCGCCTGCATGCCATGTGGAGCGCGAATCACGATGACAGGTGCCCCGTACAAAATTTTCGACTAAGAACGCCTAACCAAACCGTTCGACATACCGCCAACAGATGAGCGAGCAGGCAAGTGTAAGGAACGCCTGATGGATGTCCGCTCGTCGCTCGTGCTGAATGCGCAATCTGCGACATCGGTGTAGCCATCCTAAGGTGCGCTCAACGACCCAACGCCATCTGCCGAGTCTTTCACGCGACTCCACGCCATATCGCGCGATACGTGCTGCAATGCCTCGTCGGCGCAGCCAGGCGCGATGCGCTCGTGAAGCGTACGCTCGATCGGCATGCAGCTTACCTGGACGTCTGCGCGCACGACCGGACAGCCGTTTAACCGCTGGGTGATCGGACGCCACAGTAATCAAATCGCACGGGCGCTAGATGCGGCATCTTCATATCGAGCGAGTACGACTGGACACGCTCGTCGCGTTGTCCACATAGGTAGATGCGAATCGCGTGGCTATCGCTTCCTTACCCACAATGCCGCCCACGGTGGCATTTAGATCGACAACTCGGCCGCCGAGCTGGCGCTGCGCGGCTTGGCCTTCGCGCACTGGGCCGTTGCCCGCGCCCCGCATGCGAGACGTGTCTCGCCTCGATCCGGTTTGGTTCGCTGGTAGCCCAGGTGCTATCTTCCCTCATGCGTTCACGAAGTACAGCACGTACGTTTCCGGAAGCGCCCGCTTTGAAGCGCGCAGTCGCCTCGCGCCGCGTGTCGACGGTCTTTTGAGTCCAGTCCCATTGGGGCGTGGCGATGCGGCGTTGAACGAGCAGCGTTTCAAGCGTCATTCCAGTTGTCGTTCGCGCGATCTGGGCGGGCCGCTCGGCCACACACACTCCCTGTACGGCCGGACCGAAAGACCGTTTTGTCCGGGTCGGAAACCCCCGGTGTCAGACTAGTTGTCGCCTCTAGATTTCCCCCAAATATAGAGGTGCAAGATGAAGGCAGTGTACTCACCGGCATTTGTAGAACAGGCACTGGTCAAGGTATTCTCGCGTGGCGGCAGGAGCGTGCAGGCAGTCGCAGACGATATCAACGTCAATTACCACACGCTGAAAAATTGGATGGTGAGGAAAGCAGTGGCAGAGACGAATACCCCAGCGGCAAAAGAGAAGCGTCCGCAGGATTGGAGTGCCCAGGAGCAGCTGGTGGCGCTGCACGAGACCCACGGCATGACGGGCGAGACATTGAACGCGTGGTGCCGAGAGCACGGCGTTTTTCCTCATCATTTGAACGAGTGGCAGGCGGCGTTTTGCACCGATAGAAAAACGGGGCCGCAGGATTCGAAAGCGCTACGCGCGCTCAAGGAGGACAACGATCGACTGCAACGGGAGGTGCTGCGCAAGGACAAGGCACTGGCGGAGGCGGCAGCGTTACTGATCCTACAAAAAAAGTTCCGGGCGCTCTGGGAGGACGAGGTCAAATGACCTCGCTGCCAGAGCGCATCGCAGTGATGGCCCTGGTCGCAGAATCGGTCGAAGCCGGTGCGCGCCAGGACAAGGCGTGCGCTGCGATCTCGTTCAGCGAGCGCACGCTGCAACGGTGGCAGCGTGACGTACTGCGCGGCGACCAGCGGCCGGCGCGTGTGCAGGCGCCGCGAAACCGGCTCAGCGCGCTTGAACGCAGTCAGTTGCTCGCTGTCGCCAACTCCGATGAGTTCGCGAGCCTGCCGCCCAGCCAGATCGTGCCGCGCTTGGTCGATCAAGGGGTGTACCTGGCCTCGGAGTCGACATTCTATCGGGTGCTGAAAGCGGAGAATCAACTCGCCCATCGAAATGCCGAACGTCCCGCACAGGCTCGTCACAAGCCGCGTGCGCTGGTGGCGACCGCCCCTGGTCAGCTGTACAGCTGGGACATCACGTATCTGCCCACGCCCGTGAAGGGCGTCTATTTTTACCTCTACTTGTTCATGGATATTTTCAGCCGCAAAATCGTGGGCTGGCAGATATACGACGTGGAAAGCAGTGAGCTTGCCGGCGAGGTTGTGCGTGACATTTGCGAACGGGAGAACATTGCTCCGGAGCAGGTCGTACTGCATTCGGACAATGGCAGCCCGATGAAGGGCGCAACCATGCTGGCGACCCTGCAGGCGCTGGGCGTGATGCCCTCATTCAGCCGCCCGTCCGTGAGCAATGACAACCCCTTTTCGGAGTCGTTGTTCAAGACATTGAAATATCGGCCCATCTATCCACGAAGGGCCTTCGACAGCCTGTTGGCGGCACGGCAGTGGGTCGGTCGCTTTGTTCATTGGTATAACCACGAGCACCGCCACAGCGCGATCCGGTTCGTGACCCCGGCACAGCGCCACGCAGGCCTGGACGCGGCGTTGCTACGCAAACGGGACGCGGTGTATCAGGCAGCAAGGGCTGCGCATCCGGAGCGCTGGAGCGGCAACACGCGCAACTGGGAGCCCGTCTCCATCGTCCATCTGAACCCGGATCAGACCAGCAGCAATGTGACCGAAGTGGACAAAAACGAGCTGCTCAAAAAAGCGGCATAACAACTAATTCAGGCGACAACTAGCTTGACAGTCACCGGTACCGCCAGCGGCAGCGGTTTTTCGCGCACCAGGCGATGACGCGGCTTGATGCGTAGGTTCAGCTCGAGCTCGCGGTAAATCCTGTAGACGCGCTTGTGGTTCCATTTGAAGCCTTTCACGTTGCGCAGATACAGGAAACACAACCCAAAGCCCCAGTTGCGCTGGTTATTCGTCAGTCGCACCAGCCAGTCGGCAATAAGGACGTTTTCCGCGTCCAGCTTGGCCTTGTAGCGGTAGCAGGTCTGGCTAATGCCAAAGACCTGGCACGCCAGCTTGACTGTGGCTGACCGCTCCAACACGGCCCATTGCGCCATCTCCCGCCGCTGAGATGGCGCTACCATTTTTTTGTGAGCGCCTCCGCGACGATCTCGGCCTTGAGGCGCTCTTCGACGTACATCTTCTTGAGGCGTCGGTTTTCCTCCTCCAGCTCCTTCATTCGTGCCATCAACGAGGCGTCCATGCCGCCGAACTTCGAGCGCCACTTGTAGAACGTGGCGTTGCTGATGCCGTGCTCGCGGCACAGCTCCGGTACCGGGCTGCCGGCTTCGGCTTGCTTGAGGATGGCGATGATCTGGCTGTCGGTAAAGCGGGACGTCTTCATGTAGAGCTTTCTGTGTCTTAAGTAGAAAATTCTACTTCTGATCGCGCTCTTTTTGTGGGTGGATTACCGCCCGAGCTCGTGAGCTTCAACGAAAGCTCCGGCCGTTTCGATTTTGTGCTGGCAAGCGCTGTGTGGATGCACCTACGTCCTGATCGACCTTTGGCCTCCCTAGCGCGGCTCAAGGACCTACCAAAGGAGCAAGGACGCATCGCCTTAACGCTGCGAATCGGTGCGCCAAACGTCGGGCGGGTGATCTATCCGATCAGCGCAAACGAAATTCTTGGCCACGCACGCGTGGTGGGGTTGACGCCACTGTATGTCAGTCCGGAAGAGACAAACTCGCTCGGCCGAGGAGAGGTCAAATGGCGCAACGTTGTCCTAACGAAGTCGCCCTAGCCATCTGAAACGGGTGCGCTCGGCAAGCGCAAGCGCGTTCACTGTCGAAGCAGAACAACGAACCGTTTAACCTGCCCGATCCGGCAAACGTGGCGACCGCCAAGGCGGATCGGCTATTGGTTCGCGGCTTGAAGGCGCGACCAAGCGCAACCGATCGCACCCTAGCCTCGGCCGCCTCAGCCGCCTTAATTCGGATCGAGGGCCAGATCCAGCGCGTAGGTATGAATCGACAATGCCTCGGTCTGGACGCCAAAGCTTTTACTGATCATGAGGTCGACGATCGCGGGTCCATCGATCAAAATAATCGGGACTGCCCCCTTTTTGATCGACGCTCCGATAGCCCCTTCAGAGAACGACGCCGTCGTAAAAAGCAGTCCCTGCTCGTAGTCCCCCTGACAGGCGCCGCGGAACTTGTCGATCTCGGGCCTTTGGACGTTACTTTTCGTGTAGCGTTTGCATTGGAAAGCAACATTCAGGTTAGCCAGACCAACTTTCAATTTGCCGTGGCCGTCAATGCCGCCATCGTTGCTGACTTTAGTAACCTTCGTGTCCAGGAATCCATACTTATCAAGAAGACTCTTGGCAAAGCGTTCGAACGCGGTCGCGGACAGACTTTTTAGGTCTCGCAAGATACGGCGCTTTAGCTCAGCGAGGTATCGTTCGTACAAGGACAGGACCTCAGGCAGTAATTCCTTTCGTGGCGTCGACGTCGCTTTGGCACGCGCGCCCGCGGTCGAAGCCCGCCGCGAGCGGGCGGTTCCGGCACGCGCCGATTTTTTGATTGGCGAAGCCAAGATATCGTAGCGCCCCCCATCGACCACCTTAAAATGCTTCGTCGGCGAAGCGCTGGAATACTCAATTCCGTCGCAATGACGGCGAATCTGCTGGCGCACGATACCGGCTGGATTGTCGGCGTGAAACTCGTATAGAGCCTGCTCCACGATAAATCGATAGATTTCGTCGGTGGTCATGGGTCCACCTTTCGTCCGCATCGCAACTTTGATCGCTTCTACAATGGTCATGTATGCACTTCGCCATGGCTGAGGTTAGAGTCAAAGTTATCTTGCCACAAACACATATTACTCACAAATAAATCTCTGTCCGTTGGGAGCTCCTGTTCCTTATAGCGATGAAACTCGGCACCTCAGGCGCTGGGCCTTGAACCATATGTAAGCGATATGGGCACTGCAGTGCATCTCTTGTTGCTGGCATCCCGCTTGCCTTACGGCGTACTAGCGCGGCATGAGAGTGGTACGGCGGCAGGCACGCCGGCAACGCAGTTGACTTAGTTGATTTAGTTGATTTAGTTGATTTATTTGATCGTTGAGCCTATACTGGGCGTTCATTGAGGAGAAGGTTATGGGCAAGGCAATGCAATCTAGCAAGTTGAAAGCAGCCGCGCCGCCTGCACGAGCAACAGGTGCTGCTACTAAGGGTATTGTGCAGACCAGTGCCAAAGGAGAACACACAAGGCGTGGTATTCGACGCGCGCCTGCGGCATTGAGTGACGCTGCGGCTGACCAGCTCGATGCGGGCACCACGCTATTGGCGCGGGCGATGTCCCACTTCGCCACTACCGCCCGCGCGGGGGAGAACAACCCGGCTGCAGATGAATTCCGGAAGGCATACGCTTCGATTGTGCATTTCTTGCCAAAAAAAACTCGCCTTGAGGTGCTAGGTGCGATGCGCCAAGGTATCGACGAAGTGGTGCGTGCAGAGTCTGGTAAGGCGAGTGTGGCTGAGCAGCAGCCCGAACGCGTCAGCACGGCCGATTTTATGGCAACGCTCCGACACCAGGAGCAAGCACGACGCGAGCGCGAGGTCACTACGGGCGACTTGTTGACGGGCGTCGAGATGCAGCGGCGCTTGCACATCTCGGCACAGGCGCTAAGCGCCGCCATGAAGCGCAAACGCATCTTCGCGCTCAAGGGGGAAAGCGGTAAGTATCTGTATCCAGCCTTCTTCGCCGACCCCGCGTATGACCGGACAACGCTCGAGCGGGTATGCCAGGCCTTAGGGGACTTACCGGGCTCAAGTAAGCTGCATTTCTTTACCAGTCCGCGTTACTCCCTGCGCGGATTGAGCCCACTTGAGGCGTTAGCAAAGGGACGCGTCGACGCGGTGATCGACCAAGCGAACGCTTTCTGTGAGGGCTGAACATGGCGGCAACCAAGCGTCTGCCTGCCGCGCCAGGGCTGCCAGACAGCCTAGACAAGGTCGGTGACTGTCAAGCTAGTTGTCGCCTGAATTAGTTGTTATGCCGCTTTTTTGAGCAGCTCGTTTTTGTCCACTTCGGTCACATTGCTGCTGGTCTGATCCGGGTTCAGATGGACGATGGAGACGGGCTCCCAGTTGCGCGTGTTGCCGCTCCAGCGCTCCGGATGCGCAGCCCTTGCTGCCTGATACACCGCGTCCCGTTTGCGTAGCAACGCCGCGTCCAGGCCTGCGTGGCGCTGTGCCGGGGTCACGAACCGGATCGCGCTGTGGCGGTGCTCGTGGTTATACCAATGAACAAAGCGACCGACCCACTGCCGTGCCGCCAACAGGCTGTCGAAGGCCCTTCGTGGATAGATGGGCCGATATTTCAATGTCTTGAACAACGACTCCGAAAAGGGGTTGTCATTGCTCACGGACGGGCGGCTGAATGAGGGCATCACGCCCAGCGCCTGCAGGGTCGCCAGCATGGTTGCGCCCTTCATCGGGCTGCCATTGTCCGAATGCAGTACGACCTGCTCCGGAGCAATGTTCTCCCGTTCGCAAATGTCACGCACAACCTCGCCGGCAAGCTCACTGCTTTCCACGTCGTATATCTGCCAGCCCACGATTTTGCGGCTGAAAATATCCATGAACAAGTAGAGGTAAAAATAGACGCCCTTCACGGGCGTGGGCAGATACGTGATGTCCCAGCTGTACAGCTGACCAGGGGCGGTCGCCACCAGCGCACGCGGCTTGTGACGAGCCTGTGCGGGACGTTCGGCATTTCGATGGGCGAGTTGATTCTCCGCTTTCAGCACCCGATAGAATGTCGACTCCGAGGCCAGGTACACCCCTTGATCGACCAAGCGCGGCACGATCTGGCTGGGCGGCAGGCTCGCGAACTCATCGGAGTTGGCGACAGCGAGCAACTGACTGCGTTCAAGCGCGCTGAGCCGGTTTCGCGGCGCCTGCACACGCGCCGGCCGCTGGTCGCCGCGCAGTACGTCACGCTGCCACCGTTGCAGCGTGCGCTCGCTGAACGAGATCGCAGCGCACGCCTTGTCCTGGCGCGCACCGGCTTCGACCGATTCTGCGACCAGGGCCATCACTGCGATGCGCTCTGGCAGCGAGGTCATTTGACCTCGTCCTCCCAGAGCGCCCGGAACTTTTTTTGTAGGATCAGTAACGCTGCCGCCTCCGCCAGTGCCTTGTCCTTGCGCAGCACCTCCCGTTGCAGTCGATCGTTGTCCTCCTTGAGCGCGCGTAGCGCTTTCGAATCCTGCGGCCCCGTTTTTCTATCGGTGCAAAACGCCGCCTGCCACTCGTTCAAATGATGAGGAAAAACGCCGTGCTCTCGGCACCACGCGTTCAATGTCTCGCCCGTCATGCCGTGGGTCTCGTGCAGCGCCACCAGCTGCTCCTGGGCACTCCAATCCTGCGGACGCTTCTCTTTTGCCGCTGGGGTATTCGTCTCTGCCACTGCTTTCCTCACCATCCAATTTTTCAGCGTGTGGTAATTGACGTTGATATCGTCTGCGACTGCCTGCACGCTCCTGCCGCCACGCGAGAATACCTTGACCAGTGCCTGTTCTACAAATGCCGGTGAGTACACTGCCTTCATCTTGCACCTCTATATTTGGGGGAAATCTAGAGGCGACAACTAGTCTGACACCGGGGGAGGTCGAGGTCAATCCTGCCGACTTGTTTCGGGTATCACGACACAATACCGGTGAACCATACTTTGGCAAGTCGAATGCGAATCGGTTTGATGACCCCAATCCGGATCCCGCCGCACGCTACGGTACTTGTTACCTCGGCACCTCACTTGCAGTGGCGGTAGCTGAAACCGTTTTGCACGACCTCAAGCCTCGCAATGGATGCTTTGAAGTAGATGTGGCCAGCATCGAGTCGCGTTACGTGGTGCGCTTCGGAGGCGAGCCACTCGTGCTAGCCAACCTGACTGGTGCGGCGCTCAAGCGCATCGGCGGACACGCGGGATTAACCGGCACCGCTTCGTACGCGACGACCAAAAAATGGTCGGCCGCCGTGCATAGTCACCCGGACCAAGTCGACGGGATTCTTTACATGTCGCGCCACAAGAACGACGAGAAGGCAGTGGTGCTGTTCGACCGCGGCGCGGGCAAGCTGCACATGCGTGAAGTCACGCCATTACATGAGCACCCCGAGTTCGGACAAGTTGGCACCGATCTGTGCATCAAGGCTGCGCTGTAGGGCCCAGCCGCCGCCGCTAGTAATGACCGCTATATCACTGGCGAAATTTGTTTACAAGCGCACCGGTACGGCTAAAGGCATTCCATCCACGCCGTCATCTCGCGTCTCCCAACTTGAGTCAAGGACTAGATCTAAGCGTAGGGATGAATCGACCGCGCCTCGCCTGCGCGCTCAAGCCATATCCTTCCACTTGCGCGATGGGCACTGCATGGTCCTGATCGTGCTGCTCGAGGGCGCGGAGCGCGATGCGGTATACGAACGTGCGCTGGCCCAGATCCAGTATGTGATGCACGCTATTCCCGACCTGGGAAACGAGCGCGGCGCCGTCCCATCGAAAACTGACGATCCGGCACCGTCGCCGACGTGAGCGCGGCTGTGCGGTAGCGCATGGCGGGCGCCGAGCGGCACTGTTTTAGAAGACGCTAGCAACCCGGCTAGCCGCGCAACTGTGCGGTGAAAGCGCCGGTGTCGATCCGTTCGAAAAACAAGTTGTCGACCAGCACGGGCTCGAACTCGAAATCGCTGGCAGCTTCCTCGCCAGAACAGTACCGGTGGCGCGTCCGCAGCAATCTCACCGCGCTTAACCAGGGTCGGAACGATGGTCAGGTCGATCACGGTCAGGTCGTCGAGTGTCAGCCACACGTGTACCGGAACATCGGAGCCTGAGGCGCGGCCTGCCGTAATCAATTCCGCGACCTCGTCGTGCGTTGTTTCGAATACCGGGCAGCCCTTGAAACGCACGCTGCCGACCGTGATGGCTAACGTCCCCGCGAGTCCATCCGGGCGCGATGCTTTCCAGCTTCGCAGGAAACCCGCTGACGCGGCGTGGCAGGCATGCGCCATATCGCCCGGGTAGCCAGCCACGAACCGTTCAGCGAGCCGTGCTATGAAAGCCCGGGTGCCCTCACGGGCTGGCGAGAAAAGCGGATTCTGGCTTTGTTCAAAGTGCTGCTGGAGTCGTTCCCAATCGGGGCGGGTTGGCTCAGCAGGATTTAGGTCGAAGTAAAAGCGGAGCGCGCAAATGAACTGGTCGAGGTAGGCCATTCTGGCAATCTGAGTATCGAGAAACACCCATCTTACAACGCTGCGGCGCGCAGGCCGGTGTACAAGCTAGCGCATGCTCGCACCGCGCCGGCGTCATGCGGTCTAGCGTGCGCGGAGCGATCGGTACGCATAGCCTTGTAATCGCTATGGTTGTACGTTAGGCTCGATAAAAAATTCGGTGTGCTGATCTTTCGCAGATTCTTAGTGGCTACATGTTTCACTACCTGAGAGCGGTCTCCCTTAGATCGCACGACCCGTTTTCGCTAGTTAACACTACAATCCAGACGGAGGATTGCTACTCCGTTTTGTGCGGGGCTGACATTCAACGTTCCCGCAAGCTCGCCACTAACACCGTCAACTGCGATGAACACAGAGCATCTAGTGATGGCATGGGCTCGCCATCGTGGTACCAAAGAACTACAGTACATCCTTGAGTTAAAGGAAACCGGCGCGAGGTGCAACTGTGAGTGCATAAGTTGTGGCGAGCCGCTCACTGCTGTCAACGCCGGTAAGGAGATTTTTTCCCGCAGACCGCATTTCAGGCATCCTGACGGGATGCCGAAAGATTCCTGCGTGATCCTAACGGCCCGAGCCGCGCTTGCTGCAGCCTTCCAGAGCAATGAAATTCTGCACCTTCCTCGCCGGCGGCGCAGCATGCACGTACAGGGTTTTAGTGGCAAACAGTACGAGGCCTGGGTCGAGCATCCGCCAGAAACGTTTCGCATAGTCGACGTCAATTTTGCCGATCCCTTGTGCGGCTTTCTGAAGTTAGACGATGGCCGAGAGATTGAGGTCCGTCTTGTCGGCAGCACGAGTGTCGAATCAGCTGGTAACGTGAATCCCTGCATTGAGATCGTAGTAAACGATGCTGAGATTGCTGCCATGCCCTTGTCCGAAATTCGCAAGAGGCTCGTGCCGCTCATGGATGAGAAGTGCTGGCGTGTGCATTGGAACGACCAGGCGCTCGAGGCAAAAGCTCTTCAGGAAGCGTATCAGCGCGCCGCTGAGGCCTTGGATTGGGCAGAACTTGACGACTTGCCGGCCGACACGACACCGTCGATTCGCCGCGAAACCCTACTGCATAAGCTCGTAAAGGACATCCTGCATGAGAGCGGCCGCGTGGCACTTCCTGAGCACCCAGCTGTTACAGCAACGCGCGAAATCTCCGGCCACCTTATAAGCCGTGGCCAAGACTTCCCGGCAAGATGGGCAGAACTAGCGCAGGTCGCGTTAGAGCGCCGCCTTGGCCACATCGTGCCTGACGTAATTGCGACGGAGGTAAACGGCGCAACGCTCCTGGTCGAGGTGACGGTGACTAATTCGATTACCGAGGAGCGCCGGCAACGGATTGAAGCGGCCGGCTACCCGGCCGTCGAGATAAACATCGGCAGCATGGGGGGCACAATCACGCGCGAAGGCTTGGCGAACTTCGTGGTAAACGAGACGGCTGCGAAACGTTGGCTCTGCCATCCAGAATCGCGACTGGCCGTGGATGTGCTAAACGCCCAGCTCGACGACGAGAGTGTCAAGCGAGACGCGCTGGAGAAGGCGATCGAGTTGGTGGCGCACGACAATACCGCTGAGACCTGGTCTGCGGTTTATCTCGAGGCCGCAATCCTCATGTTTCGCGCTCGAAAAGCCGCAATGCAGCGACCATCACCTGAGGCTGACCTGCATGAGGAGGAAATGAGGGCGGCAGCGATCGCGTTGCGCTGTCAGGGATATCCCGAAGCAGCTGATCCCGGTTTGTACGGGGCGCCGGCTATGATCCTTGAGCGCCTGCTGTCAATTAGAAACGATACAGGTGTTGGCTACGCGGAAAGCACCTGCTGGGAGGTCATCAACCGTATTCGGAATGACAGTGTGGTGCTGCGTCAGTGGCATCCGATCTACCTGATGGCAATAAAGGCGTATCGACCTAAGGTTTCTGCACTGCAGGAGGAAAGCATCGCCAAATGGCGGGCCGACGTAGCCAACAGCATCCAGTGGGGCTATGAAATGTACGTCCGTGATGACCGCTACGACCGAGTTCTTGGACTTCTGTTTCCCGAGCTCGCAGAACGTCTTGCTAAACCACAAAGGACGCGAAGCAAAGGTACAACGCTGGGCTCAGGATCTGCTACCAAATCGGCCTCAGCTTCGCGTCCGTCATGGACGTACAATGATCTGGAAAAGCTGCGTCCCGGGGTGGACTACAGCTCCAGGTCGTACTTCTTGAAAGGCGCTGCGCTTGAACGCTGGAAGCGCGCCCACCCAGAGATGGCGAAGGTCTGGTTTGGCAAAGACGACTCCGCCGACTAGGTTCGCTTCTCGGTTCGATATGGCACGACCTACTTCGAAAGAAGCCTTCCGAGATCCGGGTTCAGGCTGACAATAGCGGCTGAGCGAATTTCTCGCCTTGCAAACTAAGATTGCCGACTAAACACCTACCTACGCCTAACGTGGAATTGCTTGTACACCACGCCATGCGAACGTAATGAAGATTGGCAACCTCATTAATCAGCTACTCCCTGACGGAGGGGGAGCAAAGGCCTGGAAGGCGCAAGGGCATCCAATCGACTACAACAGATGCCCCACTTGGCCGGTAGATCGATTCGCAATGGTGGGCACTATCATCGACCGCTCAGGCTGCTATAGCATGGGCTAATCATGAAAGAGAACAAGCTCAATTTCCATAGCCACAGCAGGAAACCTTTTGCGCGAGAATCGGCAGTGATGGATGCTGTCGAGCAGGCCAGCAAACAGGTTGACCAAGTGCCAGGGGCTGCTATGTTCAAAGGAAAAGTCCACGTGATTGCAGTCCCGACAATCATTCCACGTGCGGTAGACATTATCCGCGATGGCATGCCGAAGGCATTGGAGCGCGCATTTGAACAAGTCTACGTGCAGTTTGTCGTAGGGGACACTCAAAATGCTGCTCAGTCGAACGTTAGGAATTCGGCCGCGGCTCAACCTTGGGTTACAAAGCAACTTGATGAGAAGAGCAAGTTACTCAACAGGATGGGTTTTAGTACCTGAAGAGTTAGACGATCGCCGCTAGACCGTTTTATCTGGCCTTACCTTAGATGATAATTGCTATTATCACCCAAGCGTTTTTACTTGCTTTGGCCGTGAAACAGGTTTAGGATGGAGTATCTCGGCAGTTTGCACTGCCGCCAAAACAGACACCCATCATTCGCATGCCCGTCCGAACCCACACCAGCACACACGTACCGCTCCGCGACTCCGCTTCGTTCCCGCTAATCGCATTGATGGTGGCGGCATGACGCAGCACACCGACGTTGAACTGCCCGAGCTGACCTACGATCGCGCCGACTATACGGCTCTGCGTGCGTACTGCCTGAAAATCCCGCTGCAGCGCATCGCCGATCTGTACTACAGCGAAGACAGCCCCCAGGTCGAACAGGGACTCGAGCGTTGGCTCATCGATATGCGCACGAAGCTGATCGAACGGGCCATCGAGCACAACCCGCGGATCGCGGAAATCCTGCAGGGAGCCCGGCAAGGCGGCGCGATCACGGCCAAGGCACTTGAGATCCTGATCCAGGCTGCGGACATGCCGAAACCGGCCCCGAGCCGCTCACAGAAGCTCTCGCAGTGGTTCCGGCCGAAGACCGCCAGCGCGTTTCGGGCCGAAGGCATCCTCACGCTGGGCGACTTAGTCGACCTGATCAACCGGCGCGGCCCCGGCTGGTGGCGCTCGGTACCGCGCATCGGCGTTGGCCGCGCTGACACCCTTCTGCAGTTCCTGCGCCGATGGCCGAACCAGCTCGGCGAAGTCGGCATCGAACGGTCCCACATCGAGCCTTTCGAGGACATTAATCTCTTACCCGTGCTCGATCCTCTAAGGAAGCGTGAACTGGCGCCGCTAGGAACGTTCCAGCTGCCGGACTGGCTATCTGGAACGGATGGCGTCAACCGCGCACCAGCGTTCTGCTTTATCTCCGCACGCAACGACCTCGAGGCGATCAACATCTACCTGAACCGCTACAAGGGACAAGAGCACACCGAGCGCGCCTATCGCAAAGAACTCGAGCGCTTCATCCTCTGGTGCGCCCTGGTGGTTTGCAAGCCGATGTCGTCGCTGCTGGTCGACGACTGCGAGGCCTATAAGAACTTTTTACGTGCTCCCCTGCCGGAATTCTGCGGGCCACGCACTGCTCGCACCAGCAAGCGCTGGAAACCGTTCGCGGACGAGCCGATGAGCGCCGCGTCCCAAAAACAGGCCGTTTTGGTGCTGCGCGGGGCGTTTGACTGGCTCGTGAAGGTCCGCTATTTAGCTGGAAATCCGTGGGTGGCAGTGAAGGATCCCAAGGTGATCAAGCAGGCCGAGGAAATGCAGATTGATCGGGCACTGCCTAGATCGGCATGGGACAGCGTCGTCGACGTGCTGACCCTGCTGGCTGAAGCTGCGGAGAACCATCAGGACCGGGTGGCGCTCGCGGCAATCCTGCTGATGGGCGACTCCGGCCTGCGCCGCGCGGAAGTCGCCGGCGCCCGTCGCCACAACATGAAGCCGAGCCGGCACGCCGCAGGAGTGTGGCTGCTGGCCGTCCTGGGCAAACGCAGTACCGTGCGCAAGGTACCGGTCAGCCAGCGCACAGTCGGGGCGTTGCGGGCGCACTGGCGCGATCGGGGACTGGTTTTTGATCAGCAGGTGAATGACCTGCCCTTGCTGGCGCCGATTGTGGTTCCCGGGACCGAAGCCGCTCAGGCGAAGCACGTAGTCGGCAACACGCATGGATACAGCGCGAACTCTTTCTATCACTTGGTGACCACGGCACTTCGTCGGGTGCGCGAACATGCCGCAGCCGTGTCGGGCGCGGAAGCGCCACTGTTCACGCCGGAGGATCTTGCCCAGCTCGAGAGTACTTCGCCGCATGCTTTTCGGCACACGTTCGGCACGCTCGCGGTGGAAGATGAGATGCCGATCGTTGTCGCTCAAGACATTCTTGGGCATGCAAGCGCGAGCACGACCGCGATATATGTCAAAGCCAAAGAGAAGCGCATCGCTGAGGCCGCCGAGGACTATTACGGCCGACAGAATAAGGGCGGCCCTGATCGAAAGGACACCAAAAGCGAGCCTGGCTGAGATGGAAACGAGGAAACTAGCATTGCGGCGCTCGCAATTGAATATCCCTTCACGTCCAGTCTGGAGAGCATGCCGAGCAATTCGACAGGAAAAGGGAGCCTATTTCCACAACGCGATACAGTCGCTCAGGAAGCGTCATCGACTCGAAAATATGTCTGCGCGGGATCCATCGCGGCGCAACGAAGACTCTGACGTCTTCCCATGGACCAGAAGCAATAACTCAATTGCAGATAGTTCCTCGATCCTGCAGAAACGCTGCTTCAAATACATATGGAGTTTGCGAGGGAGGCTAGTAACGGTCCTGTACTGTAAAGACGCCTTGAGCGCTCCAAGGGAAGTCATAGCATCATCCGGCAGCACCACTCCCGGTAAGCTCAGCAGAAATGTCAAGGGCAGCGCCATGCTTAGATGGAATCCATCGCTTCTTCTACTTGGTTTGCTCGGTACGCGGTCCCACTACTAACTTGCGCGGAACGCCGCCAATCATCTTTGCCTTACTGACGCTCATATTTACCACACATGGCTGACGCGTGCGATCATACGTTGCTGATGGGCTGAATGAGCGCTCCAGCTTCTGGTATCTCTACAACGAAAGGCCGCCATAAAATATGATAACCAACAGCAACGATATCAATGCCTCAACCGAAGAGGACGTTCGGACAAAAGTTGTATTTCCATGGTTATTGTCTCAAGGATTTACTCTAGACCAGATTTCTTTGGAGCGTTCATTCTCGGTCCGACTCGGCCATGCAATTCTAAACGTAGAAAATGGCACGATTAGGAAAAAAACGTCAGCGCCGAAGAATAAAGAAGAAGAAAAAGAAAAAGAAAACACAAAATACTCCGGAAGGGCCGACATGGTTGTTCGAAATCGTCAAGGCCGAAATCTGATGGTTATAGAGGTTAAGGCGCCTCATATAAAACTTACCGACGATGACCGCGATCAAGCCATTTCTTATGCACGATTACTAGAGGGCGATATCGCGCCGATTTCAGTAGTGACGAATGGAGTAATCACGAGGGTTTTCGACACATTCACGCGCGATGAGATACGTGAAAATAGTATCGACCTTCAAAATTTTTGCGAGAACCCGAAAGCATTATCCCAGAAAAACTACTTGGATTTACGAGCAGAGGCTCTTGAATCGCTTCTGTCGTTATCCGAAGAAAATCTTCTTAGTTTCTGCGAAGGGCAGATCGAACATCGCATGCGACCTCTTTATAGCGATGACCTAAATTCGGGGAAGAAGTTTATCCCGGAGTTATACGTTGCTCGTGCACACGCGCAAGAGAACTTGCATCGCCTACTTGACATTGAAAAGCGCCCAGTGGTTTTGCTAGTAGGCCCGCCCCAGGTTGGGAAAACTAATTTTGTCTGTCACGCCGTTCGAGAACGTCTCAAGCAAGGACATCCTCCGTTGTTTTACCCAGCAATTGGTCTGGATGCCGGTCTTTTTTCCAGTCTTTTAGACGATTTTCAATGGGTTTCTGCAAAAGATATCAACGGCGCTCAAGAATTTCTCAGAAAACTACATAATATTCTAAGAATTTCCAATAAACGCCTTGTTATCTTGGCAGTCTCTAAAACCAAGTGCAACACTCTTTCCTGTAGAGTGCCGCCATGCCCCGAATCTATACCCATCTGACGACGCAGGAGCGTGCCGTCGTGATGACCATGCGCGACGACCAGTGCAGCATCCGGTCTATTGCTGAACGCCTTGGCCGTTCTCCGAGTTCGATCAGCCGTGAGCTGCGCCGGGCGCCCGGCTCGGGCGCTTACGACGCCAACCTGGCTCACTTGCAAAGTTACGAACGACGTATGGCGCCGCGACGCATACCCAAACTTCACGCCGACGGTGCGCTATTTCAGGTAGTGCGGCACTATCTGAAGGAACTCTGGTCGCCGCAGCAAATTGCGAACATACTGCGCACCATGTGGCCCGATGACTGCGATAAAACGGTCTCTTGAATCGCCACGACTATCGTAGACACTTCTGACCCATAATGTCGGGCACAAGGAGAAGATATGAGCGGTAAGCGGTACACAGAAGAGTTCAAGATTGCAGCGATCAAGCAGGTGGCGCAGGGCGGTCACCCACCGAGCGAAGTAGCGGCGCGGCTCGGGATAAGCATTCATAGCCTCTACGCTTGGACGAAGCGCTACGGCGTGCCTGAGACGGAGCGCAAGGCCGTCGATGCCCAGGCCGACGAGATGAGGCGCCTGAAGGCCGAGCTCAAGCGCGTCACGGAGGAGCGTGACATATTGAAAAAAGCCGCGGTGTACTTTGCCAAGACGTCCGGGTAAGGTACACCTTAATTGCTGAGTTACAGGACCAGTTCCCGGTGCGTCGGCTGTGCAAAGTGCTCGAGGTGCATCCGAGCGGCTTCTATGCCTGGAGTCTGAACCCCGAAAGCCGTCGCACCAAAGAAGACAAGCGCCTTCTGGTTTCAATCAAGGAATCGTGGCTGGAAAGCGGCAGCGTGTACGGCTACCGCAAAGTCAGCGACGACCTGCGCGAGCTCGGTGAGCAATGCGGCGTCAATCGCGTCCACCGTCTCATGAGGTCGGCCGGGTTTCGTTCGCAAACCGGTTACGCCAAGCGGAAATACAAACGAGGCGGCGCCCCTTCGCTGGTGGCGCCTAATCATCTACAGCGCCAATTCGACGTGCAGGAACCGAATCGGGTCTGGGTGACGGACATCACGTACATTCGCACTTACGAAGGGTGGCTTTATCTGGCCGTTGTACTGGACCTGTTTTCGCGTCAGGTGGTCGGCTGGTCGATGAGTTCTCGAATTGACCGCGAGCTGGCGATGAATGCGCTCTTGATGGCCGTCTGGCGTCGGCAACCCAAGAATGCAGTGATGGTGCATTCCGATCAGGGCAGCCAATTCAGTAGCTACGACTGGCGCGACTTCCTGGACGAGCATAACCTGCAGCAGAGCATGAGCCGACGTGGGAACTGTCACGATAACGCCGTGGCCGAGAGCTTCTTCCAGCTCCTGAAAAGGGAACGAATCCGACGCAAGACCTACGGCACTCGGGAAGAGGCAAAGCAGGATGTCTTCGATTACATTGAGATGTTTTACAATCCAAAGCGCCGGCACAGCTTCAGCAATGACTTGTCGCCGGTCGAGTATGAAAAGCAGTATTTCAAGCGGCTCGCGAGTGTCTAGGAAACTCGTGGCGATTCAAAGCGCTAGGATCATGACTGCTGTGAAAGGTCGCATAGTGCTTAAGCTTCGCTCATAGGTGTCGAGTCGGATGCGACGACGCGCCGACTAAAACGGTGTGCACTGGCAGGATGGCGGGCTGCAAATGGCAAGCGATCGTCACGTGTATTGGTTGGGCACCAAGTCACAGCGCCGACGGCTCTTCAGGGAAAGCAGCTTTCGCATAATCAGGCATGTTCAGGCTGGCGCGCATCTGCGCGCCGAAGTTGCGATCATCGACAGCGGTCAATGGGGACCTGTCAGGAATTCTGTGTGCGGGGCCAGAATTCGTAGTTAGATAATTGCGTTTGTGAAGCGCTCGCCGAACATGATGGCGAACTGGTTTGCAGCCTGCTTCCAGGTCCGTTGCGGCATCTTCCAATCTTTCTCGATGTTGCGCAAGGCCAGGAATAACAATTTTGTCGCGGCTTCATCGCTTGGGAAGTGGCCACGATTCTTGACGATCTTTCGCAGGCGCATATGCAAGCTTTCGATGGCGTTGGTCGTGTAGATAATTGTGCGCACTTCCGGCGGGTAAGCGAAGAACGGAATTACCTGCTGCCACTGCCGGCGCCACATTGCCGCCACCGTCGGGAATTTGGTACCCCATGGTCCGGCTGCAAACGCATCCAGCGCCGCTTCGGCGAGGTCGGCGTTGGCAGCGTGGTAAATCGGCTTGAGCGCCGCTGCCAGCTCCTTACGGTCCTTCCAAGCTGCAAGCGTGGTCGAGTTGCGGATCAGGTGCACGATGCAGGTCTGGATCTGCGCCTGCGGATACACGGCCTCAATGGCTTCCGGGAAGCCGCGCAAACCATCGACGACGGCGATCAGAATATCGTCCAGTCCGCGGTTCTTGAGTTCGTTGAAAACCTTCAGCCAGAACTTGGCGCCTTCGGTCTGTTCGATCCACAGGCCCAGTACTTCCTTGCAGCCGTCGGCACGAATGCCCAGAGCCAGATACACGGCCTTGTTCTTGACTGTGCCTTCGTCCCGGATTTTCAGGCGCAGCGCATCGAAATACACGATCGGATACATCGCTTCGAGCGGCCTTTGCTGCCACTGTGCGACCTCTTCGAGAACCTCGTCGGTGATGGTCGAAATCAGGTCCGGCGACACCTCGGTGCCGTACAACTCCAGCAGGTGCGCTTGAATCTCACGCACGCTCATGCCGCGCGCGTACATGCTGATGACATGGTCATCAAAGCCGGACATCCGGCGCTGATGCTTGGCGACGAGCTTCGGTTCAAAGCTCGACAGACGATCGCGCGGAATGTCCAAATTGAGCTCGCCACCTGGCGTCAACACCTTCTTCGGACTGCTGCCGTTGCGGTGATTTTTGCTGCCTTCTTCCTCGCTGGCCAGATGGTGGCTCAGCTCGGCCGACAGCATGCGCTCAGCTAACATCTTCTTGAGTTGCCCGGCCAGGCCGGACTCGCCAAGGATCGACTCGGCGTCCTTGTTCTCAACCTGGGCCAGCAGCTGGTCAATCAGCTCGACTGGGAACGGATACGCTGCCTTCTGTTTTTTGGGCTTCTTGGTGGTCATCACTTCGGTCATGGAACAATCCTTTCGGCATTATTTCATGACCCCGTTCCACACAGAAATTCTGACAGGCTCGTCAATGGCCCTAGTCGCATTGATTTGGCAGGCATGCGATCATCGCGTAGGAACAGCGCCTCGAAACTGTCTTCGTGCATCTCATCTTCGAACTGCCATTTTTTCTCCCTATCGTCCCCACCCCACAATGCCGTTGCAGCCGCCTCGAGTTCCGGCAGACGTTGCAGGCCATCGTCGATCTTGTTTATGGCCTTGTCGAGCCTCATGCCGCCCACTCCATCGCCACTCGATTCAGCCAAGTCCAGCACGTAGCGTTTGCCGCCCACAATGACTTCCTCACTCGACAGCGGCTCCCCTATAACCAAGCCATCCGCCTGTCCCAGGCGAATGCGTCCGTCAATAATAACCGCGGCAATCGAGCTTTCGCGAGCCTCGACAAGATGCGCGTAAGGGTCGGCCACTTGTCCCTCAAGAATAAGAAGATCCGCCCATTTGCCTTCGCCGATCGAACCAAGGCGATGCGCCCAGCCGATCATGGTTGCAGGCACGCATGTCACGCCGGCCACGAGTTCCATATCGTTGAGCACAGTGCCGTGATGGCGGCTTACGGCACGTGCTACCTTTAATTCGCCCAACAGGTTCTTGCATCCACTCGGCGACCAGTCGGCTCCAATGGCGATCGGCACTCCCGAATTCTTGGCTGCTTCAATCTTGCAGGTTTGCCCGTAAAGCAGCAAATTGCTTGTGGGCGACCACACGATGCCGGCGATTTGCTTAAGGGACGGGAAATCTTCGGAATAGACGCCGACCGCGTGGATACATACCAAGTGACGGTTTAAGGCGCCCGGCGCCTGCTGGAGGTCGAGCAAGCGCTCGTGTGCATGTTCGTCGATACCCTCACTGAGATGGTAAATGAACGGTCGACCCTCTCCGGTCCACTCCACCATCTTATTAATATCTTCCGGTTTCATGTCCGCGGTTTGCGATTTCACTCGAGGCAGCTCATCGGTCTCTGGCTGCTCGATATTGCGCATGAGGCCTTGATAGGTCACGCCCTTGGTCATGCCCATGCCGTGGCCGGTGGTGACTCCGCCAAGCAGATTGCGACATTCGGTAAAGCGAACGATTGCACGCCGGTAATCCAGGTCCGGGTGCTCATTGAGCAGGCCGAATGGGGCGCGCACGGCCGGGTAGTACTCCAGAACCGCTTGCCATTCCCGGCGGTTTTTAAACGGCCGATCCACCTGCCAGAGGGGAATCATATTGTAGGGAAGATGATTATGCAGATCAAAAAGACCCGGATAAATTGTCCCCTTGGTATCGACCCGTGCTGCGTCGGTGAAGTCAGCTGGGATTTGGTCCCCGGGCCCGAGTACAGCGACAATCTCGTTGCCTTGGATGCATAATCTTCCTTGACGAATAATGTCACGCGAAGCATTCATGGTGACGATATCGCCAGATAAAACGATCCTCTTGTCGTCTGCTCTATCGACTTGATCGGTAGCCATCGCTACTGCGTTCTGGAATTGAATCACGTTTGCTCTCCTTCTGGTTGACGACGTCCGCACCCAATCAAGCGAGTAGTAATGAAGTATTCGGCAATCCTTGTGTAAATGCAATGGCGATGATGAGAACGAGCTATCGCGCTATGCGAGGGTAACAGCGCGCTTCGGCGATGCCGAGCGCCGAGGCACTGTCCTCTACGATCTCACCTTGTCGTTGCGGTCCGCGAGACCGATCGACCGGCTGCTTCGTATGGTGTGAAATCACTTCAACGTTCAACAACGATATGAAAGAGTATTGCCTGAAAGTACAATAAAAGAGATGCGTCCATGCCTCCTTCATTGCTGTCGAAAAATAGCGCCAAAGTCGCGTTGCGGTCCAGCGTGTTCGCTCCTTGGCGTTGTCGGTGCGCTGATCGGCAAGTGCTGGGCGCATGGAAGACGGACCGTGCCGCAACCTGTTAGCTAGGCTTATGACCCAATCCCATCAAGCACTGTTCTCACTCACGGCGCTGCTGCGTGCTCGCTTTCCTGACCACCACGGCTTTAATGTCTTCGATGCCTTGCGCCTAGCGCACGACGAAGTTCGGCTTCATAGCAGGCTGATCGCTTTCCTGATCGATCCGCACGCCCACGCGCACGGCGCCGCCCTGCTCTATCGATTCATGTGCTGCGTCGGCATCGTTCCCGACAGCGAGGAAGAGTGTCGCTATGCCCGCGTGGCGACAGAGGAAGGCCACGTCGACATCGTCATCGAGTTCGGTCGCAAACGTGTCGTCGTCATCGAAAACAAGATCCACGCTCCCGATCAAGAGCGCCAGCTGTACCGCTACTGGGACCGCACACGTCGCCATCACGACGACGTCCACCTGCTGTATTTGACCTTACAGGGCGAGCGGCCGTTCGATGCGAGTCTGTGTGCCCTCGATGAACTGATGCTAGAGCGGTATCAAAACGTCAGCTACAAACACCACATTCGCACCTGGTTACTGCAGGCGGAGGCCTGCGCTGCACAAGCGCCGCACTTGCGCGACACGATCGCCCAGTACGCGCGGGGTGTCGATCGCCTTACTGGCCATCTCGAGACAGGGGAATATATGAATGAACTGGTTGACGTGCTGTTGAAGGGCGAGCATTTGCGCCACGCCCGTGATATACGGGCCGCCTACACGCGGGCATTGGTGGTGCTGCAGGGGCGCATGTGGGACGCGCTGTGGGCCGTCGCGCAGCGCGACTACCCAGACATGGCCGAAAGATTGACGCCGCAATCCCTGCCCGCTGAACCATCGGCACGGCGCGAACGCATTGAGCGCTTTTACCAACTCAATGCCCGGAAACGGGATTACTTCGGTCTGTATTTTAGGATCCCTGGTTTTAGCGAGGCACTGGGCGTGATCGAGATCGAGATCGAGGCAGGGCTGTACACCGGCATTTTGTGTCCACCGCACGACAAGAGCGAACGTACGCGCGCTATCGCCCTACTCGAGGAGGCTGGGATCCATGGCGAGAGCCAACCCACTTGGGCCATGTGGCGCCGCTGTGCGCTCTCGGGCGATCTGCTCGACCCCGACGATGTCACCCTCGCCCTACTGAGCGACGCGGAGGCCTTGCGTCAAGCCGCCGAATCGTCCGTGGCGCAGGTGTATAGCGCGTGGTCCGTTTTAAGCGACAGCGCCGCACGTCAAGGTCGCGGCTAGCGACCTTGCGGCCGATCGCGCCAAGCGGTATGGCCGACACGTTCTACCGAGCCCACCGCGCCCAGGACCCAATTCACCAACATCCACCACCGGGAGTCGCATGAGTATCGAAGAAGTACTGATCAGCAAACACTTTGTCTTTAAATCCACGACCAAGTGGGTCGCGATCAATGACACCCGTCCCGCCTTCGAAAATGCGTTTGGCACCAAGCGCTTTGGCAAACTGTGCGGGACGCGACTACATATCACCTTAGGCGTGGTAAAGCATGAATGTGAGCGCTTGATCGGCAATAGCGGCTTAACTCTTCACCGTCTGTCCTCGAGCGATGGAAGCGGACGGGTTTACCCAGGCTTCGACACAGGTGGTCTTCCCACAGCGGCGCCGGAGGAGATTGTGGGTAAGCTATGCGCGGCGGTGGATCAGCAGAGGCAAACGAGCAGGCGGCCTGTCGCTGACTGATCATAGGTAGCAGAAGCAGGATCAGATCGACCCAGTTGGCGGTCAGGAAATCGGTGCGTTCGGTCATTCGGACATCATAGGCGCTAGACCTCGACCGTATTTGCGTGAACGCAGCGTAGTCGAACCGCACCGAGCAACGATGTCCGCACCGTTCGGCTCACTAGCGTATGCGTCGCCATCGATAATTTGTTGCCATACGGCTATCAATAAGCTATCGTTCGTCATCTAACATTTTTAACAACATGTATATCGCAACGTTAGGACACCATGGAATCGATCGCCCCTCCTCTTACATCAAATTTTGCAAAGTGGAGCCTCATGGGTGATGCCATCGTGCTGCTACTTCTTCTGAAGTCGTGTTTCTTTAGTGTTTCCGATGCCGAAGAAACGATTCGGCGTTTTTATGACGCAATGGACGAAGGCGACACGGTTGAAATGCTTGCGTTGATGAAGAACGACACACTCGATATTGACGGTATCACCGCCAACATGGACAGCGCGGCACAATCGATCAAGGCAAAGGGTGGGATATCGAACCTGGAGGTGAAGGGCCCGGAGACCGGCCAGGAGGAAATTTATCGCGTTGACGTCGAATATGGAAACGGTGACCAAGAGGGTCCCGTCTACATGCGGATGGTCCGCGACGTAACCGGCGATTGGAAGATCGGTCAAACGAGATAGAACGCTGCTGGGCGCGATACGAAAACCAACGCCACGCGCCGATCAGCAAAATTGCAAACCTTAATGTGCTAGCATTGAACGCAAGTGTCTCAAGGAAACACTTAGATCGGCAAAATAACAATTACAAGCATATATGAACAAGAATTTCGAACAGATCGTAAAACGTAGAAAACAGGAAGCAGCGCTTCAGTTCGACAAGACGGTGGCGGCGGAGGACGACAAAGAGCAACTCGTTGGCTTAGCTTTATCCGGCGGCGGGATTCGTTCCGCCGCTTTTTCAACGGGAGCCTTGGCCGGCCTCTATAACCTGGGTTTACTTCAGCAGACCGATTTTATCTCTTCGGTATCCGGCGGCGGATATGTTCCATTGGCTGTCATGGCGAATTCCGACCACCGAGAAGCCAAGGATTTTTTAGGTGAAAATAAGCTGTATCACGAGATCGGCAGCGGCCTCGACAAGTTTAATTCGCTCAAGAGCCGTGTCTTAATGCATACGATGCTCGGGCTGTTTATCGGGCTTATCCTATTGTCGGCACTTACCACCTTGTTTTGGACAATGGCGAGCGTGGTAAAGACCGTTGCAGGCAATACGGTGATTACAAGTTTAGTGATTGCACTGCTTTCGATCATTTTTTCGACGTTCGTCTTGCACTCCATGGCCTCGTCCTTCCCCAAACTGGGTTGGCTAAACTCTTTGATCGATCCACTTCGACTTGGCGTTTATGTGGGTATTCTTTTCGGCGGATTTCTGGTAGCGCACTACCTTTCGTCTCGATCGATCTACGCGACCGCGGCCGGCTTCGCGGTCGGCGTCGTAATGATCACCCTACTTTCCGTTCAACGCAATCCACGGGATAGTTGGATCCTGTACTCCATACGTAATGGCCTCAGCGCTGTATTGGGAAGAGACTCGAAGCAGATCATCAGCATCGCGCTTACTATCTTTTTCGCGACACTCACTGTCAATCACCTATTCCCTCGCGATGCAGGACAACGGTTTGACTCGACCTCGCTCGGACTGTTCGTCGCCCTTCCAAGCGCTGTACTGTTGATCTGGGGCCTCACAAATAGCAACAAATCCTCGATGCTTAGGTCATATCAGAAATATGTCGAGGTTTTCGTTGGTAATGGCCAGCAAACGTTTAGCGCTCCCCCAAAGCTTTCCAAATGGTTCCCCATCTGCGTCGCGAATATTTCGATACTGCAGAACGGTAAACCCAGTCATGGCAATATCAGTCCTGCGGGGATCGCCGTGTCGACATCCGACATAGTTCCTTGGGACAAGGTGAAAGACGATTTTGGGATTTCCACCTATAAGGGGGCTATGGCATTGTCTGGCGCCGCCATCGATGTCGGCATCGCGACGTCCCGCCTGTATCGCTATATTCTGACCAGCTTCAGTGTGAATACCGGTTTGTGGCTGAATAAGATGGGCAACGAAATTTCCTGCCGTGGACCGAAAAGATTCAGGGATTTGTGGTTGACGTTCAATGATGAAGCATCGGATATCACTAAAGGGTATTTCAAAGTTTCCGATGGCGGCCATTTTGAAAACACTGGTATCTATTTCTTGCTTACCCAAATGACCAAGAAGATTTACTGTTTCGACGCTTCATTCGACCCCTTTGATACGGGTGAGTCGCTCAGGGTGCTGTGCGCCCGCGCCCGTCAAGACCTTGATGTCGATATAGCCTATAGCCGCACACATGGCTCGGTCGATATTTTTGTTGTCCACTATCCTGACGGATCCAAGGGTGAGTTGTTTTATGTGAAGCACACTCGGATTAAGCGGTTGACCAAAGGCTGGGGCCAGGATTTGTCAATGCATTTTCCTAACGATTCGACGTTCAACCAATTCATATCGGATGAGCTGTTCGACGCGTACTATCAACTTGGTCTCGATGGAGCGCGTGAACTGGCAGAGGCTTGTGCGTTGCCGGCGATCGTGTCTAGCCCGAGCGCGTCAGCGGCTAGTGCCGCTCCTACGCCGCTTGCCGTGCAATAGAGTAGACCGGTCTATCGAGCCTGTTGGCACTTATAAAGGTCGGAAGTGGGCATCAGCGCCAGGAGCTGGCGCCGGGGACGGAAAGACCGATCCCATCTCCGAAACAGGCCGCTCGAATAATTTATCAAGTTCCTTCTTGTCCAGGGAGCGCGCTGTCGCGTCATTCGCAACCGCATGCGCTCCCGTCCGGATCTGCGGTTGCTGGGACGCCTGCGGTGGGGAACGCATTTGCAGTCCGAGCACGAACAGCACGAGAACGGGAACACCGACGACCATAGCAGCCGCAGCGTGTCGGCATAGCCACGCTGATGCACCCTGCGCCCCGCCGGCATGACAGCAAGAGCAGTCGCGGTCGATATTCGTTTCAGGAAAGGAAGTACATAGCGCTGCGCTCATCACAATTTCACGTAGAGAAGGACCAAGAGCATAGCGTCCAGTGAGATGTCCTAACCGCGTTATTGGCTCCAAAAAATCTGAATATTCCGCCGTATCGCTCCTCTCTACGTCCGCTACTAGGCCGGAAGCCGACATTTCTAGTCTAGTAGGTCGCACCTACAGGCACGCCGGCCCCCAGATACAACCGGGTATGAATGTCACGATAAACAATGCTACGTATGACAAGCCGACCACAATCAAAATCCGAAACAACCTCTTGGTCCATAAGCCTGGCAAAGCGCCAGCCGTTGCGACTGCCATGACTATTGCTAGCAGTACCGCGAGCCGGTAGGTAGTCGATGTCAGTGGCCACCCAAATCGGTACTCAAATACATCAATGTGGTCTGAGCGGCAGGAACATACCCCGCTGCTAACGCGAGCGCTGCAATGTGCAGGTTTCGAGGCCTGATTTTGGCATCCATGGTACTTCCGTGACATCCCTTAACTCAACGCATATGGCAGAGTGGTTCTACCATAATCGCGATACAACAGGTTATTGTTCGCTAAAAGGGACCTGACAGTGTCTGGACTGATTCCGAAATGCTCGACGGCGTCCTCGATAGCGTCATCGGAAAAATCGTCCTCGAGAAATGCTTGTAGGCTGTTTATAGGACAAAGAAATTCGGCGGCAAAAGCGCGTTGGTACTTCTGTCGGGACGTGCTTAGATCTGTCGAGGCAAGCCATCCTGGACCGCGTTCCGAACATTTCAGATAATCGCCAACAAATCGTGCCAGCTCGAAACGACGTCCATTCGGATGTCGCCTACGCGGAATAAATTCGATTTTCGTTTCGTCCACGGGTTTCCCGACAGCCGCTACGCTCACGCCTGGCAGGACAAAATCCTCGACATCCTTGAATCGGATTCCAAGTAAATCGCACAACGTGTGGGTCTCGATCTTATCGGAGTCGATGCCAAGCTGCGATCGTAAAGATCGCGCATCGGTGACCGCTCGCTCCCAGGGTGCCGCCGACAACGATTTATCGCAATTTATCGCCGGGACATCGGGACGCCCTATGAGGCCCGGACTATCGATCAAATCCTTGAGCTTGCCAATCGAATCGCCCCCCATGTCTTTTCCAAACACAGGAGCAAGTTCCGACAAGGTCGAATCTCCCATGCGTTTTTTGAGATTGAGCGCGGTAATAAGCACATCTTCTGGACACTCGTCTGGATCGTAGCCCAGTTCCGCCTCGCACCGGCGAGCGATGGAGGCCTCTACGTCGTTGCGTTCATCCAGAACTTCTTGCCATAGCGATTGAAGACCGTTGTGACAAGATCCTTTCGCGTCAAGACGCGCGATAACCGAATTGATGAAGTTGTCGACTCTGCTTTCGAATTCACTCATCGACACTGCGGCGGGAGTCGCCAGTCCATTTAAATATCGAACCGACTGCTGTTCACTTTGACGCGACGGCACAGCCCAAATTTGCATGACCTCGCGGTCTGTCGCAAAAAGCACTTGGGGCCAGACATATCCCGCCCCTGCGGCGGCAATCTCATGCGCCATACGAAATCCGGGTGGCGGGCGACTATTCTTGCGGGGCAAAGGCTCCGATAGTAGTCTCCACCATGAGGCCGCAAACCACTGCGCTAAAGGCAGTGCAGATACCAAGACCGAGTCGGACACGGTTTGCGAAAAAATGTCCTCGTTCTGCGTCAGTGTGTTCTTACCTACCGCCAACATAAATCGGCACATGGTGTGCTGTTCATCCGGTTCAGCGGTTTGAGCGGAAGTCCACTGATGTGACATCTGGAAATGATTCATTCCGTCCCCTTCCAGCGATTGAGTACCTGCTCGGCAAATGGATCGGAATCTGGCATGGGATATCCATGATAGGTGCCTAGCACTGGATTTTCCAACTGGGCCTCCATCGGCACACCATCCTCAGTTACCGACCAAATATTTTTCGGGAACCCGTCGACCTTACGGTCGCTGATCAGACACTTCGCCGCCCCCGTTTTGAGGTGGTTCAGCGCCACGTCACGAGAAAATATGGATACCACGTCGCACAAGGACTTGCCCGGACGAGGACCACTCGGAGGGGTAAGACCGAAGTCGCCGGGGTTCCTTTTGTGCTCGGAATTTCCCCCATACCCGAGACGCTCCAGTAGGCTCAACGCATACTGCATACTTTCCGGATTGCTGGGTGCGAGCGCTCGTTTTGGGTTGAATTGTGAGTTCCGCTTCTTCATAGGTAAATAAGTAATTTGTGAGCATCTTACCAGACCTGCATTTCTACTTTGCGGCTTCCCAACATTCCTTGATATGTCTAGGTAGGCGCTACCCCAAACGTATCGATCGACGTTTCGCGTACGCCGATTCAGCTGCAACATTGCCATCGGAACCGCGCTGTCGATCCCGTGGAGCCTAGCCGCGGTATCTGTGCGCCTGCATCCATCTATGATGGTTGCGGGCACCAAAACATCCGGCATGACGTCAGATGCCGGCAAGTGTGGTGGCCCGCCCTTTAAGGCAGGACCACTCCTATTGCACGAGCTCCCAGAACGTCGAGTCGCGCATTTTTTGAATGCGCTTTTCGCCGTCGACGAACAGGCTGTAGTGCTTGTCAAGACGCCGGATCGTTTCCATGAGCTGTTCTTGCTCGTTCTTGTCGTCCTTGTTGAACAACGCCTTGACGTCGGCGTTTTTGATTTGCGACACGCGGTGCACGGTCCAGCTCAAAATATAGCTCGAATAGTCGTTCTCTCCGGTCTTGAAATGGGTGATGTCCTGGGTCGACAGAATCACGCCAACCCCGTACTCACGGCCTTCCTTGAGGATGCGACGCAGCGCCGGAAAGTCCTGCGACATGAAGTTGTCGGCCTCGTCCACCAGAATCATCTTGGTGATCTGGCGGAAGTCGCCGACGACGTCCGGCTTGCCTCGCTTTTGCATCTGCGCGTAGAACAAGTCGAGCGTCAAGGCCACCACGAGGTTTTGAATCTCGGAGGGATAGCCGGCCAGCTCGACGACAACGACACCGGACATCAAGTCGTACAAGCTGCCCGTCTTCTGGGCGTCGGGTTCGAAAATTTTAAAGCGCGCCAGCTTCGACAGCGCCGCGTAGAGCGAATCCTCCTCCACCTTTTCCTGCTTGAGGAACAGCTGCCATACGTCCTCGATGGTCGGGGCCGGGTTCGACCAGCTCGCCTCGTCCTCGGGATAGATGTCCGCGCTCGCATAGCACTGGATAATCAGGTTTTCGAGCTTTAAGTGCTGCTTGGTTCCCAACCCATACGCACGCGCCATCGTCTCGGCGAAGCCGGCGGCCGTATGCAGCGGAAGCATCGGCGTGTCACCGAACAGACTCAATGGGTTGTAGGGCAATTTACTCAGCTGATATTTCTTGGCGCTGGTCGCGCCGATAAACTCTTTGTCGACGTAGTCCGATTTGTAGTCGAAGATCAGCATGCCGATCGGGGCGCCGTTCACATTGTCGGCCTGGTTACGCACCAATTGCGTGATGACCGACTTGGTGAATTGGGTCTTACCGGTACCCATCGTCCCGATGATTCCCGAGTTGCTGTTCATGAAGCGCGCCGTGTTGGTCGGCTCCCAGTACAGCGCTTGGTTGGTGGTGACGTTATGACCGACCAATACCCGCAAGTGTCCGCTGCTGGCGGGCGGGGCCACGACAGCGACATCCGGCATGTCGGCGACAGGGACGACGCTGATCGGCGCCGGCGCCGCATCCACGTCACTCACCGCCGGCGGCGCACCCGTATGAGACGCGTCGGACAACACATAGTCGGCCGGGACGTGGCACTGCGTACGCAAGGCGCGAATTTGCCCGGCATCGGCCGCGTCGATCAGCGAGTCCAGTAAGCCGATCGGCAGATCGATCAGCATGACATCCTTCACGGTACGGTAAGCGGCGTCGAAACAGGTTCCGCTATCGAGATGCGATACGACCGCGCCGGTGGGATAGTCGGTCAGTTCGGCCAGCGTGTAGTCGCCCTTGAGCCACCATTCCCGGCGCGGCGCCAGGTGGCGCAGGTCGGTGTCGGTGAGCACCCCGTACAGGCGATATTTTTCAACCTGCATCAAGACCTGGCGCACGAACAGGCCGCGATACAGCTTCGCGACCATGGTGTTTGGCCCGAGGATTTCATCGCGCAGGTAGCGCTTCAATTCGCGCGCTTGCTCAACCGCCTTGTCATAATCCGGACGGGCGCCGGTCTTGACTTCGAGCGGCAGCAAATACATCTGTTCGCCCCGGAAGCCGACGAATAAGACGTCGTCCGAGATAGCCCCGCGCGTATAACCTTGCAGGTTGCGCGAAAAGTCGCTCTCGCTCATTTTCAAGCCGACGTTGCCGGAGACGCGGATCATCTCGGCCACCGACAGCGGCACCCAGGTGATGTCGGCGTCCATCAACAGCGAACGAACAAATTTATAGGCGCCGATGATCCCGCGTCGCTCTTTACGGGTGTTCTCGTTCGCGGTCAGCATTTTGAGCAACCATTCTCCGTTAAACGCATTGAACTCGGAGAGCAGGCTTTCCTTGCCGAGCAAGCGACGGAACAGGTCGACTTGCTTGGTGACGGTGATGGCGTCGTAACCGGCCGAACTGGTGTACTGGTCCGAATAATGGATCAGCACGACGTCGCGCTGCGAGGTGAAGAAGTCGAGCGTGACCTTGGGATCGACAATCGTGGTCCACAGCGCGCTGTCGTAGGAACGGGTCAACAACTCGCGGAATTCAGTGCTGGCCGCCAACCCCAAGCTCATGCCTACATACGGGCTATTGCTCTCGCGCGCCGGCTGCATCAGGGCGCCGACCAGCCGGGCTAGGCGCAGCGGTTGAAAGGGTTGATAGTCGACGTTACGCAAGCCGAAGCAGGAGAAATAGGCATTCTCGATGTTCTCGGCCGACTCGCCGGCGATCAACCCGTCGCATAGCACGCCGCTCAAGGCGCCTTCGGCCCGCACCGGACGCACGTCGACCGGCGCGTTATTGCGGAAGAAGGCAAGATGCGCGTAGGCCAGTTGCTCGTCGTCCTTCGGCGTCTTGAATTTGCTGTACGTCAGTCGACTGCGGATCAAGTCGATCAACAAGTCGGCATCGTCGTGCACGCCGCCGCGGCCGAGTTGATACGCGTCGCGCAGCGCCTGCGAGGATACACATTCGGCGAACGCGTCGAACTCGTTGAACAGGATCTGGTCGTCGTAGCAGTTCACGTGGATCGCGCAAGTATCGTCGCGGTACTTTTTGAAGTAATCGGTCAGGCCCAGGAACAGTTCGCGCGCGCCACCCATGTTGATGACGTTGAGGATCAAGGTGCTGCGCGGTCCCGCGCTGAACAACCTGGCATAAGCCTGGGTAAACTCGGTCAGCTTGTCGCGCACCAGATTACGCACATACGTGAAACTCGACTCCTTTTGTGGAATCAATTCCAACCACGACGCGTTCTCGCGCACCGCGCTCACATGCGACACGGTATTGCTGCCGTCGTACACGAACGGAATCAAGCCAGCCGGCGTCAAGCGTTCGCGGGTGACGTCGGGTAGTGTCGCGAAGCTGTCGTGACCGGCCTTACGGTCGGCGACGATGGTCTCTACCAGTTGCAGGTGGTACGATAGATTCAACGGGTGAAACGGTGTGATGAACTCTTTGCCTTCGTGTTCGACCATCCCGACCCGCAGCAAGCGCTTATATGTGTCGGTCAGCACCTTGTCGGGCAAGATCGACAATAAAGCCTGCTCGTAGGCGTCCGTGACCGCCGCGCTAAGCGCGCGGTATTCCGGTCCCCACGACACCAGGCTCGGGGTGGTACCACGTGCGCTCAAGTACCCGTACCAATCCTCATAGGCGGCGTGCAAGGACATGTCGATCTCGCGCAGGTCCTCGACGCGGATCTGCCCCTTGCTCGACACATGTACGATACGCTCGGCCACCATCGTCGCTTCGCGGGTTAGCAGCAGTTGTCGGACGCCGGCAACGGCCGACTCGCGGTTGTCGATGACGAGGCGGTTGCTGTTGACACCGAATTCGGCGCGGTAAGCGTCGTCGCGGAACAAACGTTCGTAACGATCGCGATCGTGGATCAAGGGCACCGTGACCGATTCCTCGGCCGGCGCGCCTTCGATGTTAAAGGTCAAGCGCTGGTCGCCGTTGGCCACCTGAAACCCGATTTTTTCAGAGGCGTTGGCCTGACGCGAGAAGTCGATACTGGCATAGGCCGTGCTGTCGACAACGTCGTGCGGGTCGTCGGAGGCGAAGCTCGGTCCTTCGTTCTCCGCGATCGACAGGCGATTCGCTTCCATCTGCAGCGTGAGGCGCTTGACGTGAGGCTCGACGCGGAAATGGTTTTTGAAGCCGTCAACGAAGAACACGCCCTGCCGCAAGAACAGACAACGGAATTGATGGTTCTCGGCGCGAATCGGACGGCGCAGCGTCACGGTGAAAAACAGGGGTTCGCCGGCGAAGGGTGCACGCACCTGGATGCGACTACGCTTGCCGCCCGCGTGTCCAACACCGACCTCAACCATGCTGCGGTCGATCGAACACTGCCCGATTTCGAGCTGCGACAGCGCCACGTCCGAGGCCAGGAGTTTAATGTCCAATAACGCTTCCGTGGCATTGGCAGGAAGTTCGATCAGCACACTCAGATCCTTGCGCCCAGCCTTGGTAGCGCTCTTGGCCCGCTCTGTTAGCTTGCCATTGACGCTTGAAACGCTTTCCAAGGTCAACGACTGCGCATGATTGGTGTCGAGCTCCTGTTTAAAATCGGCGAAGCTTAAGTTTTTCCAATTCTGGCTGTCGACAAAATGCTCGCGAATGAACTTCGGACCAAACTCTTCGCGTAACCTGTCTTCGACCTGCTCCGCATAGTTTTCCGTCACGAACTCGAGATGACGCCGCAAATCCCGGTTCTCGTCCAGGCGTTTTCGAATCTGCGCCACGTTGTTCAGCGAAGCGACCAGCGGGTCTTCGAACAAGCCCAGCTTGCTCAGTTCGATCGTGCCTTGCGAAATCGCCTCGTACACAGGGGCAAACCCGAACACGGTCGCGCCCTCGCTCACCACGTACTTCAACTGTTCGTCCAACAAGCAGCCGAGCAAATTTGTGCTGGCGGCGTGTTCTTGGGACAGGCTGCGTAAGCGTTTGACGAGCATGTGAGGATGCCAGGCGCGTCCTTCCCCGGCCAGATCCTCGGAACTGTTGATGATCGTGTCGAGCTTACTGTTGTGAATGATCAGCAGGGTGCATCCGACGCTCCGATCCGATACCCAATCGCGCAAACGCGAGATGTAGTTCTCGGAAAACCCGACGCCGTCTTCGCCGTGCAAGACGGGAATGAGCCGGGTGCCCGCCAAGGGAATGTACGACAACGCGACGCCGTCGAGCGTGACCGCGTCCGTTGCGTGCGCCAGGTAAGCACGATGCAGCTTGCTGGCGTTGTTGTGGTCGGGAGACTGGAACTGATACCGGAAACCCGGCTGGGCGTTGACAGACGCCCATTCGATGAACACATCGACCAGGTAACTTTCATACGGTCTTGCGGACATACACAGCCTCTCCACTATCACTCATTCGCTCAACATTGCCCATGCGTTCGAAAAACTCGATCAGCACTTGTTGACTTTGATTATCAAAAAAGAAGCCACGCTGCTGGAACTCGCGCAGCAATTCGAAAAAGCGCAGCTTATCGTTGCGGCCGATGGCCAAATTGGTGAGCAACAGCAACTGGTCCTGGTTCAGAGCAAGGATGTTGCCGGCACGACCACGGAACTGGATGAAGTCGGCAAAGATCTTGTTCTCTAATTCACGCGCGTAGCGTTGATTGACGCTGTGACGCTCGCTTTTACCCGGGTCGAACTGGCGCAGTGCCAGCACCACGAATTGCTTAAAGGCGTCTTCGAGCGTTTCGGCCAGCGGCGGGGCCGCGAGTTGGCGACTGGTCGCGAATTGGCCGATGTAGTCGTTCAGCGCGTCGACCAATGCTTGTTGATCGCCGTGCTCTTGCGCATCCGCGTAGATTTGCCACAGGGGCCGCTGCAAACCCTCGGTCTGCAGTACCTCGGCGGCCGACAGCACCGGGAACAGCTCCTTGGCTGTCGACGCCAGCAAGCGGTAGCCGCGCTCGCGGATCTTGTCGCGCTCGGTGGAGGCTTTCTCGACGTCGAGAATGAAATACAGCTCCTTGGGCTGCGGCGTGCCGCGGCGCCAATCGCGCACCGCCAACGACAGCTGCGAGCAGTAGCTAAACGCGTAGAGCTTGAGCGTGTTGGTCAGTTCGGACATCAAGTATTGCGGATAGGCCGCAAGGAACTGCATGTCGCGTTGAAAGGCCTCTGTTAGAAAGGGCAGATAGGGGCGCTCGCGTGGCCGTCCTTTGCTCTCGAGCGGGCTGAGTCGCCGCACCAATACGTCGAGCATGACCTGTTCGAGAAAGTGCAGGTTGTCGTCCGGCTTCTCAGGCAAAGTAAAACCTGCGAGCAAACCGGAGAACATGTCGCTCATGCGTTGATTCGCGGCTGGATCCTCGTGCTCGCTACGCGCGGCTTTTTGCGCCTTAAACAGCAGAAACAGCGGCGAGACCTGCAGCACCGCATGGTTGGAAAAATACATATGGTCGAGCCATTCCCACACCCCCGGCTCGTTCAACAAATCCTTGAATTCGGCGCGGCACTCGTCGCGGAACGCCTCGACGGTAAAGTCCTGCAAACCTTGCTGAAGCACGCTACCGAGCACCAGACCGGTCACCGATGCCCAGGAAAATTCATTTCCTTTTTGTCGTACCGGAAGGTAGTTAGGCGACTTGTTTTTGTCCGACACCTGCAAGTCGGTTGCGAATGGATACATTACATTTCTCCAACGGTATCGATCATGCCGTCTTCGTATCTCAAGGAGATGCGTTGCTGCTGGCGATACAGTTTTAAGCGGTTGCCGCGCTTGACCAGGGCTTTGATTTGTTCGACCAATTCGTCAAGTAAGACGATGCTGTTTTTATCGTATTTATTGGGGCGGTAACCTTGGTTCAAGCGCAGCAACAGTCCGAACAGGTTGATGTTGAACGGCATTGGCTTGAGCGGCTCGTCGCCGACCCGCAGCGCGACGTTGAAGCTGGCGATCGAGGTCGTGGGCGCCAAGCTTTGCAAGGCCGTATAGTCGGGCCGCAAGTCGGCCAAGCTAGCGATTTTGACGCCGTGATACTCGCCGAGCAAAATCTCGTCCTTGCCGAGCTCGGCGGCGTTACGGTTGGCGTAACGGAAGATACCGGCGGTAAGGGTCGACGTATAGAATCGACGCAGCGCCGTCCTGGCCTCGCTGCTGCCGTCGAATTGGGCATGCATCTTCCACACAGCGGCGTAGTCGATCATGACTTGGTCGGCGAACTCGTCGGCGAATTGCCGGTGATAGTCGTTTCCGACATGCTCACCCTGCAAAGTCGAGAACAGGCGGATCAAGGAGGCAGCGTTCGGTTGCTGCTCGCTATTGAGCCGGATATTCCATGCGGTGAATTCTTCGAGAAAGGCATCGCGCTCGGGTTCGACCAGCCCCAGTTCATAGCGCAACACTAACTGGTCGAGCTTGCGCGTGCGGAGCAAGGCGGGATCGAAATCGGCCACGCGTGCGGCCAGTTCGTTGTCGCCGCCAGAGAACAAATTGTCGAACAAATAGCCCGGCCCGGTCAGTAAATGATGCAACAAGTCGAGCAGGCCGCGTGCCGTGACGAATTGATCTTTGGCTAAGCGCGCCTTGGCGATGTTGGCGATGATCGCGTCCTGCACACCGCCGAGCATCAACAAGCGGAAATTCGCGTACAGCCGCGGTTCGCTGTGGCGTAGCTCGCCGTGCTTGAAGGCCGCATAAAACGGGTTCGCGTCGCTCGTGTTCGTTAGGCGACGCATGATGTCTTTGGCGAACGGCGCGACGGGGATACCGTTGTCCATTTTGAACTTCGGATAATTCTCGAAGTTAAAGAAATAGTAAGGAGCCGGCGGCTCGGCGTTCTGCAGGAAGGCGCGCATCGCATCTCGCACCTCGGCTAGCTCGGGACTTCCCTCCTGGGCGTAGTTGCCGATCATGCCGATGTTGATCCCAACAACCAGGATTTTTTGGTCCATCACGGCGCGGCGAAATACCTGATCAAGTGCCTGGATAGCCGATTGGTTGGGCTGAAAACTATGGGTCGCATCCAAGTGAAAAGTCACCCGATCCCGATAGGCGTGATGGACCCGTGTCAAAATTTCGGACTTACCGTCGCCGCTACTGCCACATAGGAACAACACGTCGCCAGGCTTGGCGTGCGCCAGCTGGGCCCGTAGATCCCGTTCGATATCCTGCTCGATATAAAGCCACTCTTTCAGGGCGTCGAAGCCGTCGGGGGCCTTGGTCGACAAGGTCTTGACGGAAAAGGGCGATGATTTGGAAAGGACGGAAAGGGCGTCCCGAAACGTAATGGTTGTCATAACCGGTCAAATGGTGAGCGTGAAAATGCTGAAGTTGCTATCGCATGAAACGGCGACGTTGGCGCGGAAACTGGACGACACGGCGCTTCGTTCATCAGGGATCAATAGAGCGGCCCGCTCATCTTTCCGGTCATCGACGCCCTGCATGCCGAGCATGGCCAGTGGCGGCTAGGTCCAACGTAATACATCGATGTCTCCAACTGTGGCGAGCAAAACCGCGCCAATACGCCCCGCGTGTCAGCACGCCTCGCCATCCACCTCTGCGCGCGCCGCGCTATGCGTACGCTTGCAACGACTCGCACGGATAGTCCCTCGGTGCGCAGGCGCAGGCGCACGCGCGCACCGCGGCGTCGGTGATGTGGAAGGTGGTGAGCTGTGTATGTGTACATGATGAACGTTCAATGGAACAGTGTAATGGTTCATCGCCTCATTGAACTCACACATTGTCACTTGCTGGATATTAACATCAGCCGAACGACTGCTATCAGAAACAGATCGATTATTCCAAGCAATATTGCATGACGCGCATCTGTAGGGCGCTGTGGGGTGCGATAACGGCGTTCATCATCCATGTCCTGCAGTCAGGCTGCGCGCCTATTTACGCATTTGTCAGTCGTCAAAGCGTGGTCCATGCCCCGCTCCTACACTTCTGTTGACGCAATTCAATTAGTTCGGGTCAAGCGTCTGTGAGATCAACAACACATGCATTCCAAACTCGTATCCCATCTTGGTGCTCGTTCGGCTCCGCAGCAGCGCTTTATGACGCGCCCGCCAGGTGCCGGGCGGTCCGGCGCCATCCCCTCATCGCGGCGATGCTCCTGCTCGTGATTGTTGGATTCTTCGCCCTGGCCATCGACATGTCTGAAGTCTATTTTTTCCTTCTGTGAGGGCCAATTCCAGGGCAACTGTGGAATTAGTAATGTCTTATTATCAACTATATATGCGAGACCTTATATCTGGATTTTATAGGATAAGGCTTATATTTTGCTTCTTATGATGACCAGGCGCAACAGTTTACAACCTAACCCCCCAACATCTTGCGAACTGAGGGAAATGTGAGCAATTTGAATTCATCAAGCAATTCCTAACCTTCACAGTAAACACGCCCGGAATTGGAGCTCCTTCTGTCTACCGTAAGCTTTCCCAAAAACAGCAGTGGCCTAGGTGGAGCTAGAAGGCGTCGCCAAGTTCTGCTTGCTGCCAGGGTTTCGCGAAGACGAACAACTTTTCCCACGAGCGCCCTTGCTACGGAAAATTATCCAGTGCTACCCTGTCAACAAAAATATATGTTACGCCCTATATCTGGACTTTATAGCCTAGGGCTTATATACTTCACTTATCATGGCAACTACCTACCCCATTAGCTTCTCGGCGCAACTACGCCAACACCTTCGGGCGCTGCGGAAAAAGCGCGGCCTTACACAGGCGCAGCTTGGCGCTCTGGTTGGGGTGAGTCAGGTACGTATTGCCGAAATAGAGGCAAACCCTGGTTTGGTAAGTTTTGATCAGTTAATGCAACTACTCTCGATGCTCGGTGTAAGCATTGCCTTGAGTGATCCTCATGAAACACCTCCACGAAACATGATCCCTAACGAAGCCGAGAGAGGTCTCGGCTTCAGCAAGAACATGCGCCGACTCGCCAGCGGAGGCAGTCCCGGCCATGGCCCCAGCGACGAAATGCGTAAACTTGCCGACGAAGCCGGTCTCGGCCTTGGCTCCAGCGACGAAATGCGTAAACTTGCCAACGAAGCCGGTCTCGGCCTTAGCTCCACCGAACAGTTCCGCAAACTTGCTAGCAAGGCCGGTCTCGGCCTTAGCTCCAGCGAACAGTTCCGCAAACTTGCTAGCGAGGCCGGTCTCGGCCTTAGCTCCAGCGAACAGCTGCGCGAACTTGCCAGCGCGGCCGGTCTCGGCCTTAGCTCCACCGAACAGTTCCGCAAACTTGCTAGCGAGGCCGGTCTCGACCTTAGCTCCAGCGAACAGCTGCGCAAACTTGCCAGCGAGGCCGGTCTCGGCCTTAGCTCCACCGAACAGTTCCGCAAACTTGCTAGCGAGGCCGGTCTCGGCCTTAGCTCCAGCGAACAGCTGCGCAAACTTGCCAGCGAGGCCGGTCTCGGCCTTAGCTCCAGCGAACAGCTGCGCAAACTTGCCAGCGCGGCCGGCCTAGGTCTTGGCAAACTGAAAAAAGGTTCTTGGTGAGCCAGGCGCTGAATGTGTGGATGAATGGGATACTTGTCGGCATGTGGAGCGTCGACCGCAGCGCCCATACCTTCCGATACGAAGCATCATGGCTTGATTCGCCGCGCCGGCGATCATTGTCGCTATCGTTGCCCATCAGCAGCTCGCTTGAAATCAAGGGCGACGCAGTAAAAAATTACTTCGATAATCTATTGCCTGACAACGACAAAATACGCTCGCGTCTGGCCAAACGTTTCAATGCAAAATCAGATACTTTCGCTCTCTTAGAGGCGATCGGCCGTGATTGCGTTGGTGCCGTGCAATTGTTGCCCGATGGTGTGCTCCCCGACGGCTGGAATCGTATTAATTGCGAGCCCTTATCCAACGGAAAAATAGCGGATATTTTGCAAGCCATTCCTGCCGACGCTGGTCCGGCTCACAACGAAGACGAGCTGTTTCGGATTTCAATTGCAGGCGCCCAAGAAAAGACAGCTTTTACTCTCTGGAACGGGCAGTGGTGCCATCCAAGGGGATCAACGCCAACTACTCATATCTTCAAACTGCCGCTTGGATTTGTGCCACTCAAAGGGGCGGTACTGGATATGTCGAACTCTGTACAGAATGAGTGGTTATGCGCCCAAATCGTCGCCGCGTTTGGACTGCAGACAGCAACGACGTCGATGCTCACGTTTGGTGAACAGACCGTTCTTGTTGTGGAACGCTTTGATCGGGAATGGCGGGACGATGACAGTTGGATCGCCCGACTGCCACAGGAAGATTTCTGTCAGGCACTTGCCGTTCCGCCGGAAAAAAAATATGAAGAGCACGGCGGCCCCGGCATGCTTCAGTGCCTGCAACTTCTTCAAGGTAGCGTGGACAAAGACGACACGATGCGCTTTTTATTAACGCAGCTAATCTTTTTCCTGTTGGCCGCGTCGGATGGGCATGCGAAAAATTTCTCCATTTTTTTGGGACACGAAGACGCATATGAAATGACGCCGCTCTACGACATCCTGTCGGTCTGGCCCTACTTGGGCAAAGGTGCCCACCAACTCAGTCCGCAAAAAGCTGGAGCGGCCATGGCAATTCGGTCGAAGAACGCACACTACCGATTCAGAGATATGCATACACGCCACTGGCACCAGCTGGCAATGAAGAACGGCGGCCCAGTGATATGGAGCGCGATGGTGCTACTGGTGCTCAGCGTGGATGAGGTGCTGGCTAAGGTCGCGCCACAACTACCGATCAATTTCCAGGAACACACGTGGACCAGCATCGCTGAAGGCATGCGCGCCGAGGCCAAACGATTTCTTTCCGGAATCACTAAGGAACAACTGCCTGATATTCAATAAGTTCCGCCGGAACCCTAGAAAAGTCCGTCATCCCAATTGATCATCGCCAGTAAGTTAGCGCAGGTCTAACTCGTATGCCGTTCCGTTGCACCTGGAACCTCACTTTCCACGATTAAGAAATTGGCGCAGACTATTTGTGCGTGATCGTCCGCAATGGGTCGCTAGCAAACCTAAGCAGGCTTAGTAAGGGCACTAACAGGGCGTCCGTGTTTGTAGACGGACTGATGCCATGGCCCAGGCACTGCTTCCCGAAGACCTGTGCCCCTTAAGGCAGCTTATCTTCCGCCCCATCGCTCTGTAGCGGCGTGCTGTGTCAGATAGGTTGTCCAACGCCGCTTATAACTGACCGTAATGGCGCTTCAAGGTCGTCAGAAAGCGTCCTCGAACAGGTCCGCGCACTTCCAGAATATCGTCGCCTAAGCTATCGACTGTTGCCTTGAGGGCTAACTGAAAACGCTTCTCAGCAGGGTTGAATGGCACGCCGCGCCCCACAGGTATATCAATTCTCGCCAGCCAGTTATAGGGATACTGTTGCGCGTTCTTTTGGTGCGAAACGATGCAATCTTCTGGATACCACCAGTAAGGCGCTGGTCGCACAAGGACGCGCCGCGGATCCGAAGAAAATTTCACGGACAGCGTGGCGACTCCCTCGATCAATTCACCTTTTACCCCGGGTAGCCAGGATTCGTACTGCTGGCCAGGATAGCGCGAGCTAAACTCCACCGCAGCGTCGCGCGGAGGCTCGGCCTTTTCCTCCCACCAGCCGAGCTGCCATCGTTCCGGCATCTTGGACTCAGACCAGTCACCGAAGGTGCGCGATGCCGCAGGCTTCTCGCCGCTAGCAGCCTTGCGCGGATGTGGGTTGCGTTGAAGGTATTGCACGTCCGCGATGTGAAGTCGGTCCAGCTGCCTCCTGAACTCCTTTTCGTGTTCCTTACTCCCCACCGCGCGCGCGTGAATCGAGCTCAAGAAATCGGCGATTGCGGGATCGCCTGCCGGCAAATGAACAGCGGCTTCAATCAAGCGGTTTTCGTCCATGCCGTTTTCCGACAAATTCGCAGACCCGATCACCGCACCGCCGGCCGCGCCCCAAAACAGCTTGGCATGCAAGTTCTCGACGAAGTGCACCTCAACGTCCATGTTAAGCAAGGTCTCGATACTGGCTGGATTGGTGCTTCCTAATTTTGGCCAGCAATACAGCTGGATGCCCTTTAGATTGGACGGCAGCCACCTGGTCGGATCTTTACCCACGAATGCCACCGCGACAACGCGATCCTGGGAGGGATCGACAAGGACATCGTGTACAGCGGTGCGGATGGCGTTCGCGGAAAGTAGAGCACGCATGGATCGGCTTTCGAGTAAGGAAGAGCAACTATTTTAACCAACAATACATCAGCTGTCTCCACTCGAAGTAGATGTTCGGGAGTGATCCCGAATTACTTCGCCGCTCCATCGTGCCAGTTCTGAATACCTCAGACATGGCTCGACGAGAAGTAAGTTACCAGGTCGACTATGACGAGGCCCAAAATTGAAAGACTACACCTGCTATGCTGAGCCGAACGGCCGCCTCGGGCAAGGAGCGGACATTTGCATTTCCCAAGGATTTCAAACATGACACTGCCTAGACCACAGTTCCACCCTGTCGGTGCGTTTATGCTTGCTCTACTTCTTGCAGGTCTTTAGTTCTGCTGCGCGCTCGCGTTGCTTTCACCTAGCGTGAATGTACTGTCGAATCTGCTGGGTCATGCCCTCTTAGTTTGGGTTCCTATCGCATTCTGCGCTCTGACGTATGCACTGACTGTTGCCGATTCCTCACCTCGACTTGCAAGGTTGCTTCGTATTGCCGCTGCATCTACCTAGCGCCTTCGCTGGCATTCGCATCCGTTGCGTTCGTAGGTTCGTTTGGCTCGATTGGAAGATGTAATCGGCCCAGAAGCTGCCACGGCCATGCCCGCCCTGTAGGACCGTTATGCGTCGAGGCCGCCTTCATGACGTCTGCCTGATCTACACGAAGCCCAATAATGAAGTCGGCCGCTGGGCTGTGCGCTATCGTCAATTTCCAACGAGGATTGCAAAACTTATAACGGCTGCACGTAAGTAGTAGGCGAACTGTTACGCCAGTTTACGCGCCAAGTGCGGACTAAGCTCTCTCACTTTGGCTTTCACGACAGCCATTCAACAATCCAATTTACGTGTCAAATCAACGCTTTACGCATCGCACTCGAAACCGCGAAGTAATGTCAACGCGAAAGCAAAGGCCCACTGCCCTAGTCAGGCCCATCGAAAAACCCAGTCTGTTGACGTTGAATCGCAGCCACGACTGCTCTCAAGACGCCTACTCCTTAGTGTGACAATATGTGCATTTTCGATGCTGGGAATGCTCTAAACTGCTCAGCTTGATGCCAAAATTTCAAAATTACATTAGGCATACCCCGTTTTTACGTGGTCGACAATGCGTTGCGGTTCAGGCAAATCGACAGAAGTGCCCTCAATATTTTTTTCGATGTTTAAACTTCCGAGATGGCAGTATTAGTTTCGAAAGAGGAACTCATAATGGATATGATCGGATTAAGTACCTATAATTTATACGTACCTTTTGTATTTGGTGACTTCCAATATCTGGTTAAACAAAGAATCCATGATTAAATTCCTCGCTATGTCATCTACTCTAACCTTGCTGCTTTGCGCGTGTGGCGGTGGAGGTAGCAGTTCGCAAAATGCAGCACCAGTACAAATAGGGAACACAGCGCCGCCGGTAACTAGTGTCCCGACACCGCCAATTAACGCTCCTGCCGAATCGATTACTCTTGGTGGTACAGTATCGGCGTCGTATGGTGATGGATTACAACTTATGCTGGGGGACGAGACTATTAGCGTTTCCGCTAACGCGACTAACTTTATGTTTTCAACTAAATTAACCGAAGGTAATTCGTACGTTGTGAGCATCGCCAGGCAACCACTTGGTGCAAAAATCTGTTCACTGCAGAACGGGGCCGGCAAAGTAGGAAAGATGAATATCAGCGATATCAATGTTATCTGTCGCTCCACCAAAGCAATGGCTACGGAGTTCGCAAGCGTGTACACCCCGCATGGAGTGGTGCTTGACCCTTTCGGTACCGTGTATGTTACGTCAGGAAATGCCCTACGTAAAATTTCGGCCAATGGCGCAGTGGAGTTAATCGGCGTTGCACATGGCTTCGGTGGTTATGTCGACGGAGCACCTAGCATTGCACGGTTCAATTCGCCGATGGGCCTAGCGTCGGATTCGAAGGGCAATATATATGTAGCTGATTCTGGCAATAATGTCATTCGTAAAATTGACTTAGCGGGTAACGTTTCGACATTGGCCGGGAGTACTCAGGCAGGGGCGGACAACGGAAGCGCTTCAATAGCAAGTTTTAGAGGGCCGAGGTCTGTTGCCGTCGATTTGGCTGGTACAGTGTACGTCGCTGATACCGGAAATTATATGATCCGTAAGGTCATGCCTGATGGCACAGTGTTGGCCTTCGCCGGTATGGGTATGCCAGGAAGCCGCGATGGGACGGGTATTAATGCAATGTTCGGCGCCGTTGAAGGAATCGCAACTGATAAAAACGGAAATGTATGGTTAGCTGATACTTCTAACCGCTTAATCCGGAAGATCTCTGCAGAAGGCGTTGTGACTACAATTGCGGGCAAGGTTACGGTCGATTCCTCCCCCGATGTGGATGGGTATGCTACGGAAGCGCGCTTTCATTTTCCGATGGCTCTAGCAGTTGATTCAGAAGGATATGTTTTTGTCACCGGAAATGGATTTCTAAGACAAATTGGTCCTGATGGATTGGTTTCCACTTATACAATTGCTGGCACGCCGGGCTATCGTGACGGATTTGCGCCTCCGACTCCATTCACAACTAGTCGTGGAATAACTATTGACAAGCAGGGTAATATATATATCACTGAAGGGAATCTTGATATTATTCGGAAAATCGTGCCGTACTGATGGCTTAACTCCCCTACGATGGCTACACCGATTTCGCGGACTACGCATCGGCACGAGCGACGCGCAGACATCCCCCAAGCGTTCCATTCGCTTGCCTGCTCGCTCACCTGTTGGGCGGTATGTCCAACGGTTTTGTTAGACGTTTTTAGGACAGCGGCGCTCTGGGTGTTCGTCTATCCCCCAGACACAGTAGCAGTCGGTAGGCGCGGCGCCGGCCTTTGGCAATACCGTTAGCGCAATAAGCCACAGTCCCAGTCTCAATGTGGATCCTAGGGTTGCGAAGTAACACAGACGATATGCCGATCCATGACACGTGGTGAGGTGACGTAGAAAGACATCACCACTTCTTACCGCCACCGGTCATCGCGATCAGGCCGCGTAGGTCTTGAGCTCCATTCAAGAGGTAGGCGATGCCTCGGTGCAAATGAATCTTAAAGAACTGCGGCAGTTGGTCCTCCGTGACACCATCCTCATGCGCGCGTTGACGCACAACTGCGGTAATCGCCTCGTCGAGTGTGCCAGCAAACGTCTTCCAACTCATCTCGACATTGCTGTCGGTGATGATTTCCTCGTGCGGCGGTACGGTCCTTTCGGCCAGCGAGGTCAACAAGGCCCAGCGACATAGCACGTTCCATTGCAAAATGCCGGTACGACGCTTGAGGGTCAACAGTTGGTGCTTCGCTTTTTCGGAGACGCGCACGTCATCGATAATCATAACAATGCCTCAGCAAACGAAAAATAACCTGGCCAGATTTGCGAACTTTGCTGCTCTTCGCTATATTCAATCACGTATTCCTGCGAGATCGAGCGCTCGAGCTTAGCGTGCAGCTCCTCGTCGATTTCCTGGTCGGTCGACAGCAGAATGACCTGGTGACTTGCCTTCGGGAAGTAGTTCTTGACGAGCTTTTGCCGATGTTGCCCGTCCAAACGACCGAGCGGCGTATCGATGATGGCTGGCAGCGAACGCCCTGACGCCCGGCTCAAGCCCCACAGGATCGACACCGCCAACAATTGACGCTCTCCGGCCGAGAGTTGATGGCTCGGGATTTGATGGCCAGCATGATCGAACAAGGCTAGACGAAAATCGACCGGCGAGATCTCGATGCGCTCGAACATTTTCGGTTTGCGCGTGATGCTTTGGAAGCTCTCCAGGATCAAGCCGGATAGACGTTTGACGTTCCGTTGCAGGACCGCCTCCCGGTAGCTACGCAAGGTCTTCTCGACCTGGCCAAGATGACGCTGCACCCGCTCATTCGTCTTATGCTTCAGGTCTTGATCGGCTAATTCGAGCATGCGGTTTTGCAATTCCCGCTCGGCCTGGGCCACTGTCTTGACCGCATCGTCGTGTTGTTGCTGAAGCAGGTCCGCCGCGCCCAACGCTTGCTGAAGCAGCTGTTCTTGCTTGACCACACGCTCGCGCAATGGCGCCAAGGTCTCGGGATTGGGCATCGCGGCCAGCGTACGGTCCAAATCGTTGACGCGTTCAGCCAGCTGCTGTTCGCGTACTAATTCCTCGCCTAAGTCCGCGTGCAGCGCTGTGAAGTGCTCCTCCGTATACATGGCAAGCGCTTCCGGCCGCAGGTGCAAATACGCCGGCATCTGGGCCGCAGCTGCGCGTTGCTCACGGTCGCGCGCCAATTGCGCTGCTAACGCATCGCGTGTCGCGGCGCTGACGTCGTTCTGGGTTAACCAGCCGAGCACATCGGCATCGCGTGCGCTCATCTCCTGCACGATCGCGGCGGCCACGTGCGCGTTGCTTTCGATGGACAACTGAGTGCGCGCGGTGCGCATCAAATTCTGTACAAGCAATAAAGGCGCTTGACCACCGGCGATCTTGTCGCGCAGGTGCTTGTCGTGCGCCTCCTTCTGTTCGCGCGCTAGTTCGAGCTGGGCTTTAAACACCGCCGCTTGCTCGGCCAACGCACCGCCTTGTTGGCGGTAGCTTTCTTCGGAGACCTTCAGTTCGCCCGCGATTGCTTCCGTCACCGTCTTCTGCTGCTTGAGCTGAGCTTCGAGCTCCGCCATTTTGTCCCTCAGCAGCTCCAACGCTTGTTGGTTGGCTTTGATGAGCGCCTGCGCTTCCGGGTGAAGCTGATCCACGCGACGGCGGCGTTCCAGGACTTTGATGTCGGCTATGAGCCGCTCAACGACGTCCAAACCGAGCAGCGCCTGAATGCCAGTACGGATGATGGCCGCGGCCGATTGCTCGTCGGCCAGCGCTTCGATTTTTTCGCCATCGAAGAAAAAGAGTTCGGAGATCTGCGAAGGAATAAAATCCTCAACAAACTCGCTCCAACGCTCCGACAACATAGCGTCAAGCACACCATCGCGGATCACTTCGAGTTTTTCGCGCACGTTCTCGGTGCGACCGTTCCAACTGCGTTTGACCCGGATGGTCTGCCATTTTCCTTCGCGGTGATGCTGGAACTCGAGTTCAAGCCCGGCTCCCTCATGTGGCGAGACGTAGCGGTTGATACAGCTGCGTAAAAAATCCGGGTAGGCCATGTTGCCGCGCGCGGTGCAGCGCGCATGCTTGCCGTACAAAACCAATTGCAGACCGTCGAGAAAGGTGGTCTTGCCGGAACCGTTGAGTGCACCGAACAAGACGATTGGTCGGCCCTGCCCTGGCATCAGATCAACCTCGTGACGTCCTTTATAGATGCCGAAGTTGTGCAGGACAAATTCTTTAAACAGCATGGTTTACTCTTCTTCTACGGTGAGTTCGGTGTCGCCTTGCAGTACCGGGACAATCTGGAAAACAGGGCGCAAGAATTCCACTTCGATGCCCTTGGCTTTTTGCACGCTGAGCGAGCGGTGGATCGCGAACTCCAGGGCTTCACCCTCGCCGGTGAAGGCGTGATACTCGAGCACTTCGTTGAGTTCGTCAAACAGCCCGGCCCGGCGCGCCGCATGTTGATACTTGCCCTCGACGGCCAGCAGTTGACGCACCAAGTGAAAATGCAGCTGGTCCGGATCGCCCTCTTCGGCGGCGATCTGACGTAGCAATTCGATGTCGCCCGCGTTAAATACCTGACTCTCGTCGAGTTTGGGTTCGGGATACGGCTGGCCCATCGCTTCCTCATAGATGCGCGGTACGCTATCTTCGATTTCGTGCTTTTCGAACAGCCAAATCCGGCGGATCTCTTCCAAATCTTCAATCGTAAACAGATCGAACTTCACGTTCTCGGGCGCCCGCTCGTGCACTTCCTTCTGCGCTTTGAGCAGTTCGCGCAGCAGCTCTTCACGGTAGGTTTGCTTGTACGGCCCGTGCACCAATTGATAGAGCTTGCCGTCGGATCCGCGCGACACGTCTGGACCTTCCTTGCTCACTTCCATCAAGGTGAGACGACCATCCATGCGGCGGAACTCACGCAAGTGACGATCGTCGGTCGTGAGCAGCTTTTGGTTACGCAGTTTTAGCAGCGGCGCCATCCACTCCTTCTCGCTGTCGTTCTGGATCATGGCGTCCATCGATTTGTCTTGCGACACCATCGTGCACACATAGCAGCCGAAGCGACTGTCGCCACAGCTCGGTGTGGTGGAGTCGACCACCAAGGGGCACTCGCCGTCGGCCGTGGCGCCTTGGTACATTCCGAGCAGCTCGTTGTTGTCGAAGCCCCAGGGATTTTTTTCCTGCATCAGGTAGATCCAGACGTCGTCGTTGGTCCAGTCCTCGATCGGCGTAAACACCCAGCTGCGATCGAGTTGTCCGTTCCGATTGAGCCACTCCCGGGTGCTCCCTTCATGCCGCTTCATCGAGGCAGCGCGCGAGGTGCTCTCCGCCTTGCGGGTGCCCAGGACAACGATCGCCTCGCCGTTTTGCTGTTCGAGCTTTTTGATGAAATTGTTCGACGGGCTGATTTTTAGGCGGCTGGTGCACCAACGGAATTTTGGGCGCGGGGCTGGATAGCCTTTACCGATCAAGTTGACCCAGAACCGGTCTTTGACCTCGGGCGTCAAACGGTGCGGTTTAATTGGCAGCGCTTGCTCTTCGGCGGCTTTACCCATGACCTCGAGAGAGTGCGCCACCCACTGGGCGACAATTGGATTTTCCACCAGGGTGTCGGTGCTGATAACGTGCACATCCTTGTGCAGTTGCTCCGGAGCGAGCTGACGCAGCGCCTTCCAGATCAGCTGCAAGGTCGCGGTCGAATCTTTGCCGCCGCTATAGCCGATCACCCAGGGAATGGTATCGCTCAGGTAGAGAGCTTTCACGACCTCCGTGCGCTCGGCAACAGTCAGCTTGAACCCTTTTTCGGCGAAGGCCGAGGCGGATGCGGGTTTCTTAGTGTCCATGGTGTCCTCGAAGGAAGGCATCCTCGGTCCGCTGCTCGTCCGGCCCCAAAGGAATCTGTAAATGTTTTTTGAGTTGATTGATCGTCAGCGCCACGTTATTCGACGCTTTCGAGATCGTCCCGCCGACCATCGCGCGCCCTTCCCAGGTGCGCGCGTTCGCGCGCGACCAATCCAGCGTGCTCAAAGGATTCAGGATGTCGTTCCAGGTCGACTTCGGTCGGCGCAGCACATGGTTGCCCACCGCGCCGATCGCCTGCAGCGCCACCGAGTGCGAGTGGATGCAATCGCGGCGCACATCCCCCGCACTCAAGCGCGCCTCTTTTACACGCTGCCATTCCGGAATGTGGGCGCTGACGGTATCCCAGTAGTCGGCGCACAGTTGGGCGGTCTCGTCCGTATTGGAGGTATCGACGCCGTCCAGTAAGGCCGTGTTGGCCGAATAGATCGCGCTGAGCGTAAACAGTTTGCGGGAGCGCTCGGACAAGGTATTCTTTTCCATCTCGACCATGTCGCAGAAGAACTTCGACTTCAGTACGATCAGTTTCGTGAGCTGTGAGCGCAGGTCACGATGATCGTACAACAGGCCGAGCGAGCGGCTTGGACGGATCGCGTGACGGTTCAAATCCGCAAACATCTGCTGACAGCGCTCGAGACCGGGATCGACGAAGAACACGACGGCAATGGTTTCGTCGCCCAAGCCTGGTTCGGATTTCAACGCTAGCTCAATCGCGGCGCGGCGATGCTGGCCGTCGTTGATGATGAAGCGTGACTGCATATTCACGTGCAAAGTTCCGAGCAGGCTGCCGTGGGTGGTCCCAGTTGCTGGCACAAAGCGTACACCGCCATCGACCGATGCCGTGATGGCGGAAAACGTGTAGCTCTGGCGGTTGCCAAGGATGTATTCCGCGATTTCGGGCACCCGTCCCTTGTTCAGGGTACGCTGGGCGCGCAACTCGGGATTGAGTTCGTCGTCGTCGAACAGAAAAATCTTGGGGATCAAGCGCAAGGGGCACATCGAGACGTAGTATTCACGTCCCGATTGCACCCCTTTGATGGACGGGAATACGTATTCGAAGGCGCCGTTCATGGATGGGTAACCGGTTGTTTGTGCTATTATAACACAAACAAGCTCTTTCAAAAACGCAAACTATGTCTGTTTATCTCGACTGCAACGCCACCACGCCGGTCGAGCCGGCGGTGTTGGAGGTGATGCTTCGCTATCTAGCTGAGGAGTACGGCAACGCCGGCAGTCGTACCCATGAGTTCGGTGTTCGCGCGAAACAAGCCGTGGAGCGGGCGCGTGAACAAGTTGCCGCGGTAGTCGCGGCGCGCCGCGACGATGTGATTTTTACGAGTGGCGCCACGGAGAGCAACAACATCGCGTTACTCGGCTTGGCTGGCCATGCCGACAGCGCCAGTCGGCGTCATATTGTGTCAACGACCATCGAGCACAAGGCGGTGCTCGAGCCGCTCGAGCACTTGCGCACGCTTGGCTTTGACATCACCTTGGTAGCGCTGGACTCGACGGGACGAATCGATGCGCAAGCGATCTTGGCCGCGGTACGGTCAGACACCTTGTTAGTGAGCGTCATGCATGCGAACAATGAGACCGGCATCGTACAACCAATCGAAGTGATCGCGGCCGGCTTGCCAGACGAGGTGTGGTTTCACGTCGATGCTGCGCAGACCTTCGGCAAACTGATCGATCCACTCCAGAACCCACGCATTGACCTCATCAGTATCTCGGCGCACAAAGTGTATGGCCCGAAAGGCGTGGGCGCCCTGATTAGTCGTCGGCGGTTAGGGAACCGTCCTCCGATGGCACCTTTGATGTTCGGTGGCGGACAAGAACGAGGCGTACGCCCGGGTACCCACCCGGTGCATTTGATCGCTGGGTTCGGCGTTGCGGCGCAGTTCGCGCTCCGCGACCACGCGCAGCGCACGGCCACGTGTCTGCGCTTTCGTGACGATGCGGTGACGGCAGTGCAACAACTGGGTGGCCAGATCAACGGCGCCGAAGAACACTGTCTGCCACATGTACTGAACGTTTCTCTGCCAGGATTGAATTCCGAGGCGGCGATGGTGTCGCTGAAAGGAATGCTGGCGCTGTCGAATGGGTCTGCGTGCACGTCGACAAGTTATGAACCCAGCCACGTCTTGGTGGCAATGGGACTGGATCAAGAGCGGATCGACAGCGCGTTGCGCTTGTCGTGGTGCCACGCGACGCCGGCGGTTGATTGGCAACACGTATGTCAGGTTCTGCGCCGCATGATGTAGAAAACCGCGCCGGCGGGCCAACCTCAGCAGGACGCCGGCAACGTGAGCATTGCCTCAACAAGCCCCCATGCTTAGCTCTTAGCTGAGATGCTGTTGCGGCGCTGCGAGCAGTGCAAGCGCCCTGCCCCTATGCTTGTCAATTCCATCCATGAAGCGGGTTGCTACGCTCTTCGCTTGACCTTGAGGAGCCAACCTCGTCGGCTTCTAGCGGGCTTCGCGCAGTTAAACAGCTTCGCTGGACGCGTTGTCGAAGAAGCGCTCGCATTTCGGACACACGACATTCGATAGCGACTCAGCCCTGGTTCGATGGTAAGTCCAATAGTGTCCGTTTTTGAATAAGCGCGCACCGCAACCGTAGCAGTTGGTTCTGACCGAGACCAGTTGGCATGTTCGGCAGCCCAGCTCCCACTTTTCTTTACCGGCCTTCGTGGTGCTGTACTTCAAACGCACTTCGGATGCATCCACGCCGCGTCCGCAACCAATGCACAGCGCATCAGTCCATTGCCAGCCGCTGTCGTCGCGCAGATAGTTGCTCGCCTCCTGAAACATCATTCCGAACAATCTGTGGAGGTTGTCGATGGTCGACCCGTTCACGCGTCGCGGGGAAAGACGGATCGCACCGCGCTCGTGATTATGCAGCTGGCCGTAGTCTGAGCCTCGCCCCCAGGTCAACGGTGAAGTGCGTTGTTGAGCATGCTCTTCACATGGGTGGAGGATGAAAACAGAATTTTCCCCGCCCTCGGAATAATTTTTCCGGACGCATAATTCTTCAAGGAGTTCAGCAAGTTCGCCGGGACGCCATCGTTCGCGGAATTTAGCGTCCATCACAAATCGCGTGGTCGTGCTGTCCCCGCTGTCGAACCATTGCAGCGGTTTAGTCTTAGTTTGTTCGTAGAGCGGAACCGTGAGATCGAACACAAAATCCGGGCGGCGCTTGTTCGTCAATACTTTTTCATAGATCAGCGTCGCCGCCCAGCGTCCTGCGCCTGTGAGCGCTAGGGAGATGTCGTGAGAACGTCCAAGGACGCCGTCCACCAAGGTTTTTTGCCATCCCTTGCTCGGTTCAAACCCAAAGCCGTCGCGGAGAACCTTGATCATTTGAAGCAAGCACCATTTCTCGTAGAGGTTTGACACGTTAACCAAGCCCATGTCCTCGACATCCATCATTGCATCAAGGACGTCGTCTTCGGTTCCAGCCAAATTGTTGAGCTTGTTGTAAGCCGTCTTCAGCGCGAAATAGCGCGGGTTGCGCACATAGGTCATCGACTGCGGGAGCGTCGAACTGATTCCGATGTTTAGCGTGCGAAAGAGCCGTCCGAGCTTGCGCAGACGGCTGTCCAACGCATCCAACTCATCGAGTGTTTCACCGAGCGCGCCAGCGCGCGCTTTCTGAGCCGCGGCCCGCACCGCAAGCGCTTTCGATTCGTGTTGAAGCTCTTGCCGCTCCCTGGGCGTCAACGGCATACGCCAGCTATTGGCTGCTAGCGCATCCATTCGTTTGCGCGATTCGTCTGCAGCAGTCGGGCCTACAAACTCAATGCGCTCAATATGGTCGAATTCGATCGTATAAAATTTCTTCCCATTCTTGTCGTATGCGGCTGACTTCGTCAGCGATCCAAGCAATTTGATGCCGCGCTGGCCGTTTTGGCTGAGCTTTGCGACGTGCGTCCCAATTTGTTTGGGCAGCGTGACCATGCAATACGTTCCAAATGTCTCCTTGAAGTCCTCGCCGTCGAGTTCGATGCAGTTAAACCTCCGACCGTCCGGCTCGATAACATTCGATTCCTGACTTTTTGGCTTGATTGGGCGCAGCTTGAAGGTATATCCTTGAACTGGACGCGTACGGGGCGGACGTCGCGCTGCATCCTGTTCATTGACAGACTGGCGCGCGGCCGCAAGCTCCGACTCGAACTTGGCGAGTTCACTGCGAAACACCGCTTCGTCGACGATGTTGAATTGTTGCGACGCGATTTCAGCCGCGCTCGCCAAATGCTGCTGCGCCCTGGTTTCCAAGCCGGACTTTTGCGCAAGCGCCATGCGTTGAAGCTGTCCCACCATAAATCGCATCTTGTTGACGAGATGGTGGGCGTAACGGTTCACCGCCGTATCCTTGAGTTCAGCGAAACCTCTACTGCTCAGCTGTCGGGCGCAGCCGCGCACCGCCACCTCCCTGAACGTCGCGACAATCGGCCGCACCGATCTCAGGGGACGCAATTCCACGATCTCCTTGAGCTCGACCTCCATCCGTTCGCCGATCCGCTCAGCCGCGCTGGTGAACTCGCGTATCTGGTGCAAAAGCTCTTGACCTAAGACGCTCGGCGCGTTTTTGCCCACCTTACCTTGCACAACCCCGCGAGGATCAAAAATCAGCGCCCACAGGTCGCTCTTAAAATCGCTCAGATACGCCTCGAGCTCGTCGGTTGTGAAGTTAAGACTATGGTTGCGTATGGTGAGCAGGCGCCCTTGCAGGTGGAGCCGCGCCGTCCCCACGGTGCGCTGCAGTCGGGAATGGTAGCGCCGGCGCTCCGGATCCCAACCGCTGTTTTCGATCCACCAGGTGCAGCCGTTGCGTGGATCGACGATCGCCAGCAGCTCTTCGCGCGCGCTTTCGTCGACAAGGAAATAGGGCGGATGGGTCAGCTGCACGTCAAGAACACGGAACCCAAGCCGCAAGCGCGCGGCTTTGAACACCTGCGTGTCGATGCTCCACGCGCCTTCTTGCTCTTCAACGGGAATGGAATCAACGCTCGCCGAAAGCCGCTGAACGGTGTCGCGGTCGAGCCATGCAACGTCAAGGTAGCGAGCCTCGAACGGAACCGCGTTCATGTCGACCAATAATTGACGATGCCGTCGTTGGCCTCGGCCGTCTCGATCACCCGCGTCAGCTCATCCACGCAATAGGCGGTGCGCCAACCGAGGGCGTCGGCGTCGATCTCGTTGGCGAGATAATCACGCATGCCCTGCAGCAGCGCGCTCTTGGGGTGGCCTCGCCTGCTCTTTTTTTGTCCGTCGAACATTAGCTTCGGCAGCACTTTGTGAATCACGAAATTGTTGCGCACGAGCGCCTCACTGGCGCCAAGCCTTCGCAATTCATTGGCGTAGTTGGCGCCTTGCCTTACCGTACGCAACCCGACTTCAATCCCTAGATCATTCAGGTAGTCTCGCGTCAGGGCGAAAACAAACTGCACGAAAGCGTCGCTTCGGTCGAGCTGCGGATACGGCCCCCTTTCTCCAAGCTGGGCTGCGATGAGACGCAACGGCGTAGTGAGATCAAGGTCGAATTGCTCGACCTCCAGTTCAAGCGCGTCCCAATCTTGCAGCAGAGGGCTTTCAAAACGCACAATGTGCGCCCGGTCGAGGATTTTTGGAGAAAGATAGTGAGTAGTGTCATCCACATTAATCGCGCCGATGATCCGCACATTCGTCGGGAAAGTAAACGTGGACGGGGACTCGACCAGGTTTCCAAGCGACCGGCGCAAATGCGCATGATGCTTTAGCAGGGACTCGCCGCTGCCGAAGCCGCATGTTTCGCGCAGTCGCTGGTGGACGCGTTCGTCCTTCAGCATCTCCACGAAACTGTCGAGGTCGCCGCCTTCGCCGCCGTTGGCTTCGCGCGCCAAACTGATAAACGTCTTGTACTCGCTCAGCGCATGGGCCTGTTCAGTGTTGGCGTACAGTTGGAGTTCCAGAGGGGCGCCGCGCTCTTCCAACAGACTGAGAAAGTCTGCAAAATAATATTCGACCCGCGCCAGATTCATCTCATCAAGACACAACAGATAGGGCGTTTCGGGGTTTCGCGCCGCTTCCTTCAGCGCCTCCAGGAATGGCGTCGAAAGATACCGCTTCTCGATCGGGTTGTAATAGCCGAGCAGATCTTCAGCGCTGTTCCAGTTAGGTTTGACCGGAACGATGACCGCTTTGCCGCCGATAGCGTCGGCGAACGATTTCACCAGATGCGTTTTTCCAGAACCGGAGTCGCCTGCCAGCACAATCAAATCATTGGTTCGCAGCAGCGCCAGGAAATCCAGAAGCACCGCTTGGCGATAAAAAATCCCTTTGTTATGCAGATACGCCTGGATGTAGCGCGCCGCAGTCTGCAAGTCGCCGCTGAAGACCTCGTCGAACACGTGTCCCGCCGCATCGGCGGCCGTACTAGGCGGGCCAATCAGCGCCTCCAGGTTGTCGACGTCGATCAGATCCAGCGCCAACAGCTCCTTTGCGCGTTGCTCGACGAAAGCGCGAAGCCGGCTTAAGCGGCTATTGATGACGGTGACGCCGCTGTCGTACCGGCTTTTCGCCAGCTGCAGCGCTTCATTCGCGCTTGCAATCGAAGCCGTCACAGCGGCTCGCTCGCTGCCTGCAGCCTCGAGGTCGGCTCGCAGCACTGCGCTAGTTTCGTTTAACTGCTGAATTTCGACGGCCAGCTCGCGGTTTCCCGCCTCGAGCACGCGCTTTTCCTGTTCAAGCTCCGCAGTGTACTGTTGCCTGAGCATTGAAACGATCGATTCCTCCAGGTGCACCCTGCCGTCGAGCTCCAAGCTGTCGATGCGCCACTCGCGCGGCAAGGCGGTCAGACGGTTCACGCTTCCCGACACCGCAGTCAAGGCGAAAGGATTGCCCTGCTTGTCACGCTCTTCCAGAGGCGACAGCGCGCTTCGCGCACGCACCCAGGGCTCTTCGTCTGGCGCCGGGGACAATCGCTTGACATCCGCAGGCCGAACGAACACGCGAGGTCGAAGTCCCTGTCCTTCATGAGGAAACTGAAGCGGCGCGCCGTCTTTGACGCTGCGCAGATCAATAAGGAAGTGCAGGAGGTTTCCCGTCTTCCCTTGCACTGTAGTCAGTCGTCCCACAACGTCAAGCGCGTCCTGATCTTCATACGTCCAGGAAGCTTTGAGCATAGCAATGAGCTCATCGTCAGGTTTCGATGAGATGTCGTTGTTCGAGATTGCTTTGATTATTTTGCGTTCGTCATCTGCTTCAGCCATGAGTCCACCGTGCGTCAAATTAATCGTTGCCTGCACCGGTTATTTTAAGCGCCAATTGCTGAGCTGGGCTCAAGAAATTGCTTCAGACAATGTGCCAGTTCGAATCAGAAATTTTCATGGCTCGTGGAATGTGCATGCAAGTACAGCTCAAGCGTTGTCGCCAGATGACAAGGAATGATCGTTGGTGATGCGAAATGGATGGATCATCCGCGGCTGATGCATCGCGCCGCCAGCATCGCAGAGGCGCTGTGCTCGTCTGGGCGCGCACGCGACGCTTGCTGCACGCTTAGAATGATCTTCCGATCCGTGAACGTATGGCGGCGCTGCGTCACGCCGTTGGGGCGTCCACGAAAATCGACCGGCGAGATCTCGATGCGCTCGAACATCTTGGGTTTGCGCGTGATACTTTGGAAGCTCCCAAGATTAAGCCCGATAGGCATTTGACGTTCCGTTGCGGGAC